>JAQWJE010000056.1 GCA_029248525.1 Candidatus Binatia bacterium | reverse complement strand
CAAACCGGAGATGAGCATGAACGTCAGCGTCCTGAGCGCCACCGACAGGCTGCTGCGTCGCCCCTCGCTGCGATCCTCCTGGATGTTCCCCGGCTACGAAGAGATAGCCGCGCTTGATGGCAGCGCCAGAACCGGCGACCTATCGAGCCCGTCGGCCGCACCGGCGAGCCTCTAATGTGGGTTGAAGACAATGCAGCTGACCCTCTCTGCGTGATGATCTTCAACGGCGGCCAAGCCAACAATCAGGATTACCAAACGGTGACCCTCTGGGGCCCCAAGCAAGGATCCGCCCCCACCGCGACGGCCGTACAATCCTATCGCGAGCCGCCCGGCGCCTGTGAGCCTGACACCATGACCTCAACCTTCGTCGCCGTGGCAGAGATCGGCACCTACCGCCCACCCTTCCGCATCGACGCACCCGCGCCAGCCCCCTAGCTTAGGCGCGTGCGGAACGCCTGAGGCATGCGGCAACGGTGGCGAGAACCTCCCAAGCAGGCCAAACGGGCTGCCTAAAACAGGCTCGATAGAGGCACGGTGTGGCCGCGACCGCCGAGCACGTACTCGCCCATCACCAAACCGGCGCTCCGTCCACGAACGCTCCCGAAGGGGAAGGTTCAGGCACGCACTCGCCTGCAAGAATTTGCTCCAAAGATTTCCCAGGGCAGCTCACGACTTGGCGCAGCCGCCTGCGGCCCCCAAAAAATGAGAGGGGGCCGGGCGGCGCACCTAACCCTGGCCATGGAACCAGATAGAAGCCGTTCTCGTCGGGTAAAATTGGAACGACTCCTCGCGACCAAGGGCTAGCGGGGCTAGTAGGACAATTCGGGTATTCACCCTGGCCCTTCGAATCGTAGGTACGTGCGCATACAGCACTCCCGGCTTCCCGGCCCCCAGCCTCGCCCAGCCGCTGGTACAGGACGGCCTTATCGCCCTCAATCACCAATGGGTGTGCGCCAAACCAGACGCCGAACCAGTTCACTTGCCAAAGGCCGTTCAATCCAAACGACCCGTCCACACCTTCGCGACAATCAGCACCGCACAGAAAATCGCCACCGGGCCCGGGATCACACTCCTCACCCTCTCCTGTATCCGTAAAGCCATTCCCACAAGTCTCATCAGACAGGCAATTCGCGCTGCACCCATCTCCATCGGACGTGCCACCATCATCGCAAACCTCACCCGCGGCTGCATTCACAAAGCCGTCTCCGCAAAATGCGGAGGTACAGTCCGGGTCACAAACGGCGCTAGGCGGCGTGCCGTCGTCACACTCCTCACCCACTGCTGTATCCGTGATCCCATTCCCACAAGTCTCGTCGGACTGACAATCCGCGCTGCAGCCGTCACCATCCGACGTGCCACCATCGTCACAGACCTCACCTGCAAGACCGTTGAGCGTACCATCACCACACACCGCAAGCGTGCAATCCGCATCACAAACGTCGCTGGCCTGCCCGTCGTCGCATTGCTCGCCAATGCTGGGGTCCAAAAAACCATCGCCGCAAACCTCACCCACACGACGCAGCGTATCCTCGACAAATGAGTACCCCACCGCAGCGATCGAGTCGCAGTCCAGACGGCTGAAGAAGTACGGCCCCGGGTCGCCGGTCAATGTTTCAAAGCTGCAGTAGGCGCCATACGTTTGCCCCAATGCGGGGCGAAAGTCATTACAGGTAAAAGCCACTGCGGAACCGAGATTGGTGGGATCCGCCAGCACCTCCAACTTGAAACTGCTGCTATTATTGCGCTCCGATATTTTCACAGTCGTGTGCGACGAGGACTCCTGGCCACTGGTGTAGACCCCCTCCACCGACCCGCATGGTTCCGCGCCCCCGATCGCGTCGCTGTTGCCGATCGAGATCTCGATGGGCGTGCCGTTTGCGCGGGTTTTGCATTGGGAGCGCAGGATGATCTTGGCGCCTTCCTTGGGGCGTCCTTCCACGAGGCGGTCGGCACGGACGCAGAGCTGGAGCGGTTCAGCCTGGGCTGTGGCTGGCGTCAGATGCCCGCACGAAAGTGGCAGGGACGTGAGGAGCAAGAATTTCGCAGAAGGCATGGACCTCGCCTTAGCGGATTCAGAGGTATCGCAAAAGGATTCCATTGGCCGCAGACGGCCCGGATTCTTCCCGTGCCCGCCCACTATGTGAGACAAATCTCAGATTTCCCGGTGTTTTTTAAAATTTCGCATATCCGGGTCCCCATCTCGCTGTCATTTTAAAAGGGTCGCGGAGTTCGGTTTGGCATCATTCGTCCACACCGCCTTCCCTTTCAGCATACCTACAACCAGCCCCTCAGGAGTTCTTCATGTCCGAATCGATTCGTCCCCGCTTCTTCTCTCTCTGGATTGCGATTGCCCTGATCTTTGCCGCCACCAGCAGCTTTGGCGCTGGCGAAGCCGCCCAACGGGCCGCACCCGACAGCGATAGCGACGGCATCTCGGATCTCTTCGACAACTGTATCAACGACTTCAACCGCTATCAGGAAGACAACGACGGGGATGAGGCAGGCGATGCGTGTGACGACAACGACGATAACGACACCCATCTGGACGATGACGACAACTGTCAGTTCATCGACAACGAAGATCAGGTCGATAGCGACAGTGACGGCCTGGGCGACGCCTGCGAAGTCGATAGCGACGACGACGAAACCATCGACGACCTGGACGGTTGCCCACAGGACCCCGGCAAGATCGACCCGGGCGTCTGTGGCTGCGGCATCCCCGATGATGACAGCGACACCGACGGCAGCCTGGATTGCGAAGAGACCTGCGATAGCGACCCCGACAAAACCGAGCCGGGCATCTGTGGCTGCGGCACCCCGGATGACGACAGCGACACCGACGGCAGCCTGGATTGCGAAGAGACCTGCGATAGCGACCCCGACAAAACCGAGCCGGGCATCTGCGGTTGCGGCATTGCCGACACCGACAGCGACACCGATGGGACTGCCGACTGCAACGAAACCTGCGACA
>JAQWJE010000055.1 GCA_029248525.1 Candidatus Binatia bacterium | reverse complement strand
TTTGTCGAGTGCGACGGCACCGCGCATTTGTTCATTGACGCTGGACCAAATTCGGGGTGGTGGTAAGCATCCTCCGAACTCTTGGAGCGTGGCTGAGGACGACGACCCTTACTACTAGACAGTTTGGAAGCCTCCCAGCTCCTCTGGGGCGCCCAGTTTCCTCTCTTCGCCCGACCCCGATTCATTTTTGATTTTTTTAAAAAATCAGAACCCGATCTGAGCGAAGGGGGGGGTGTTCGCAAGCGGTTTTGATTCGCGGTCTGAGCAGCGAAAGCATCCCTGTGAATGGCCCCTGGTGGAAGACCGAAGCATCGAAGGCCCATGCCGGTGGGCTTCTTTTCGGGGGCAAACGGAAACGCACCTGCGCTAGCCCGACGAAGGGGGCGACCGGGCGCAGGGATCGCAGCGCAAATGGGGTGGCGATATTTCTGCTCAATTTTCAGCGGGAGTACAATCGACCCCCAGCGCACCCGAGGGCAAAGCGGCAACATTTCATCCAGCCCAGCCAGCCCGAATCCGAGATTGCCGCCCAGCGGCTCTGCCACGGGCGGGAAGGCGATTTAGCGACTGCTTGTGGCAGGATTCGGCTTGACGAATAGAGCGTCGCTTGGGCAAAAAGGGCCTTCATGTTTCCTACCGTCCGAAAAGCATCGTGGGCCCTGTCCAAAGTTACCCCATTAACTATGTGGGGGGTGTGTTTACTGGGGTAACTTTCGACGTCGGATAGTGCCACGGCCAGCGGCTTCGCCGCGGGCGGGTAGGGCGGCGGAAGCCTCCCCGAGGGCAGGTTTGGGGTTGACGGTTAGAAGTGGCCTGGGCCAAAAAGGGTCTTGATGTCGGCTACCGTCCGCAGCGAGAAGATGAGGTGGTCCCCCATCTGAGCTGGACAGGCTATAAGCCGAGTCCAGAGGGAGAAATCAGATGGAGAGGGAAGTCCAGAGTGCGCTATCAGATTGACCAGGTGTTTCGTTGTGGGATTGCATTCTGTTGCGTGATCTTGGCTGTCGGCTGTACCGAATCACGCCAGCCCCCCAACATCGTTCTTATTCTTGCGGACGATCTCGGGTATGGCGACGTCGGTGCGTACAATCCCGAGTCGAAGATCCCAACGCCGCACATAGACACACTCGCCTCTGAGGGGATTCGGTTCATCGACGCACACTCCCCGTCATCCGTGTGCACTCCGACGCGCTACGGTGTGCTTACCGGGCGATATGCCTGGCGCACTCCACTGAAGACCATGGGCCTCTATGAGTGGGACCGGCCACTGATCCAGGAAGACCGGCTCACGATGCCTCATCTGCTGCGGAGCAAAGGCTACCGAACCGCTTGCATCGGCAAGTGGCACCTGGGGTGGGACTGGCCGCTGAAGCCGGGGACAGTTCTCGACTTGCCGAACCTTGGCAACGGATTCATGCATCGAACCGAACAAGCGAACGCCATCGACTTCACGGAGCCGATTCGAGGTGGTCCGGTAGATCGCGGTTTCGATCTCTATTTCGGCGATGACGTTGCGAACTTCCCACCGTACGCCTTCATTGAGAACGACCGCCTACTCGCACAGCCAACCGCATTGCCGCAGGGTAGGTGGCATGGTCGTCCAGGTCCGATGGTTCCGGGTTGGGACTTCCACAGAGTGATGCCACAGATTACGCGTCGCGCCGTCCGCTTCATCGAGCAGCAGACTCCCGAGACCCGCTTTTTCCTTTATTTTTCCCTCACCGCTCCCCACTACCCGATCGTACCGCTACCGCGCTTCCGGGGCGTCAGCGACGCAGGCCGATACGGAGATTTCGTCCACGAAGTAGACTGGTCCGTGGGCGAGATCCTTGAAGCTCTCAGGCGCCGCGGCCTCGAGGAGGACACCCTGGTCTTGTTTACCAGCGACAATGGCGCAACCGGGAACGGGGCGTTCGCGAAACCGCGCTCTCTCGCCGAACGCACAGGCCACCGTGCCAATGGGCAATGGCGTGGCGTCAAGGGCGACATCTGGGAAGGCGGTCACCGTGTTCCCCTGATCGCTCGCTGGCCCGGTCGGATTCCGGAGGGGGAGATTTCCTCGCAGCTGGTCGGTCTGAACGATCTCTTCGCAACCGTCGCCGAAATCGTCGACTTCCGCGTTCCCCGGGGCGCGGGAGAGGACAGTACCAGCTTCCTTCCTCTACTATTCGAGGAGCCCGACCCCCCGGGGCTCCGAACGGAACTCGTGCTCCACTCGAGCCGCGGTGCCTTTGCGCTCCGATCCGGGAACTGGAAGCTCATCCCGGGAGAGCTCGGTTCCGGGGGGCGCTCGCCCCCAATCCGTCGGAGGCCACGCCGCGGCGAGCCTCGTGGCCAACTTTACGACCTTCGGGCCGACCCGACCGAGACCCGCAACCTGTACTACGCACACGCAGACGAGGCCGAAGCGATGCGTGCCCGTCTGCTCGAGATCATTGGCTACGAGCCGATGAGGCTTCGCCGCGGGCGGGGAGGGCGGCGGGAGCTCCCCGCGGAAGGTTTGGGACTTAACGGCTAGAGGTGGCTTGGGCCAAAAAGGGCCTTGATGTCTGCTACCGTCCAGGACGGGTCGGTGGCGTTCGAGTTTCCGGTTGCTCTCGACGGTCGGCTTGCGCTCGCGTGTGAGGGGTGAAATTCAGGGAGATCAATGGACATGAAGCGTGACGGCGAGCACATCCCCTTCGTGAGCTCGGGGGCGTATCCGATTCGATCCGGCAACACGCTGGAGCCGCTCATCGACGGAGAGCCCGCGTTTCGTCGGATCTGCGAGGCGACTGAGCAGGCGCGCCGGAGCGTGTGGGTCACCGTCGCGTTCCTTGAGCCTCGTGTTCAGATGCCCGATGGTCGGGGGACGGTGTTCGATGTGCTCGATCGCGCTCGGGCGCGGGGCATCGATGTGCGCGTGATCTTCTGGCGCTGCCCGGAGCTCGAAGAGGTCAGCCCGTCGACGCACTTCATGGGAACCGAGGCGCAGCGCGAGAGTCTGCGCACGCGGGGTTCGACGTTTCTGGCGCGGTGGGATCGGGCGACGAAGCTGTACTGCCACCACCAGAAGAGCTGGCTGATCGATGCCGGTGATCCGAGCGAAGTCGCGTTCGTCGGGGGGATCAATCTCGATCATGGCTCGGTCGTGCCGGCCGGGCACCCCCTACGTACGGGGCCCAACATGCATGCACGCGACGCCAACGTGCACGACGTGTACTCCGAACTCCGAGGCCCGTCGGCGACCGACGTCCACCACAACTTCGTCCAGCGCTGGAATGAGGCGAGCGAGCGGGTGGCGGAGGACGGCCGCTGGCATTCCGAATCAGCTGGCGCCGATCTGGAGTTCCCCGAAACGACTTCGCAGGTGGCCGGTGACGTGGTGGTGCAGATTCAACGGACGGTTCGTCGGGGGACATATCGCAATGCGGTCGCGACGCCGGGTGGAGAGCCGTTCCCGATCGAAGAGGGCGACTACAGCATCGCGGATCAATACCTCCGGGCGATCGACGCGGCGCAGCGCACGATCTACTTCGAGGATCAGGCGATCGGATCTCCGGAGGTCGTGGAACGCCTTCTCCCCGCTCTCGATCGCGGAGTCGAAGTCGTCTTTCTCGTCCCGGCCGATGCGAATACCGCCATGGTGGAGGGCCGCAAGGACGACGGGCGCAACCGGTTCTGGGAAGCCCTGACGCGGCTCGGGCAGCACGAGCGGTTCACACTCGCGGGGATCGCGACTCCCGCGGGCGATGGTGCGTACCAACACATCTACGTACACGCGAAGATCTGTCTGATCGACGACGTGTGGTGCACGATTGGATCGACGAACATCGCCAACCGCTCGTTCTATGGCGATACCGAGTTGAACGCGTCGGTGTGGCACGCTCCTACCGTGCGGGACCTGCGGTGCACACTGCTTCGTGAGCACCTGGGGTTCGACACGGCGAGCCTCGATGATCGCGCCGCGTACGAGCGCTATCGGACAACTTGCCGCGCAAACGCGGAGCGGCGAGGGCGAGGCGAGCCGATGCAGGGCATGGCCTTCTCGCTCGACCCGGCGACGTACGCGCAGTCCTAGAGGGCTAGCTCTTCTCCACCCGTCGGCGTGGCTCGACGAGGCTGTCGGTGTGGGACTTTGCGAAGCTCTCGAGGCCGCCCAGCGGCTTCGCCGCCGGGCGGGTAGGGCGGCGTAAGCCTCCCCGAGGGCAGGTTTGGGAGTTGACCGCTAGAAGTGGCCTGGGCCAAAAAGGGCCTTGATGTCGGCTACAGTCAAGTAGGGAAAGAGGTCCTCTTCGCGATGTAGAATCTGGTCGCGCGCGTCCGGGCCGACCTCGAGCGCGGCAGTGACATTAACATGGTACCTACTGCAGTTGGGCAGAAGATGACGATCGCAAAGCCGCTCGACCGCGGGATGCATCATCAACTCACGCATCGTCGGTGACCGGCTCATGAGCCCAACCGCCCGGCGAGTGTTTCCCGAGTAGAAATCCTCTGGCTCGTGCGGCACAACCGGCGCCGCGGCCATGAAATCGGCAAGCTCAGCTCGCACCGCCGCGATCCCCTCGGGCGACGCCATGTCGCGAACGACAAGGCAGCCTGCGTCCATCAGGATTGCGTACATCGCATCCGCGTCGGTATCGGCCGTGCACTCGGGAATCATCGATGACATGGGTCGTTTCCTCCACCTCAAGAGATAGCTTCATGAACCAGGCCTCGGCAACACTTTCGTCGGAAGAATTCGAGGCCGGTGGACCTAGAAGGCTTTTCGCGCCCGGCCCAGGTACCTAGCCGCAAAGTCCTCAAGAACTCGATGATTGCTTGCTGGTCCTCTTCGGACGTGGAGAGGAAACGGTCGGCCACCGCCTCCGCAGATCACCTGCATCCGCCGCCCCGCACGGCGGCCGCTCTCATGAAGTCAGTAAATCCTGCCCGAAGCACAGGACGTACCCGTTCGGATCCTCCACCTCGAACTCACGGCATTGGTGCGGTTGGTCGCACGGTTCGTAGAGGATGTTTGCACCGCGCTCCTTGAACTCTTTATGGAGTTCGTCGACATCCCGGACGTAGACGTAGGCGTCGAAGCTGCCTGAGAGGCGCGCCTTGTTCGGCCGTGCGATTGGTTCCGCTGAGGACTCCCGCTGACGCAACATGATCTGGATCTGGTCCCGTCGCACCATCACGAAAGAAGACGGGTCGCCCCAGAACCTGTCGAAGTGGAAGCCGAGCACGTCACGGTAGTAGGCGGCGCTCGCAGGCACATCATCGACGAGAAAGTAGGGATTGACCTGCGACATCTGTTCTTTGTTCGTCATCCTTGCCCCCAGCTCCTCCTGGCCCCTGAACCATAGCCCCGCGCGGGCCACCGACCGATCCGGATGGTGAACTTTCTCGAGTTCACAAAGAGAACCGTCTATCTGCATGACACACAGAACCCAACCCCCGACGCGGCGATCTCGGCCGCCCGTGCCTACCGTGAACCCATTGATCGTCGAGGGATGGGACCTCTCGACTCCTCGGGGGATTGCCTGATATCAGAAGATGGTTGCGCGACGACCCAGAGCCCCGCGACCGCATCGGAACCCTGGCCTGGAAAAGAGGGAGCAAGGAGATCGTGGTTTTGCTGACGGATTCCAAGACGACCATTCGATTCTCACGGAACTCGACGTGAGCGACTTTAAATCCAGGAGGCGCCCGGGAATGCTCTCGCTGGCGGTCTGCGTGGTGGCCGGGGCGGCGATCTCCCTCATGGCCACGACCGCCACCGCGATGGAACGCCCGCCCGCGAATCCCTTCCTCGCGGATTCCGTAAACCCCATCGGCGTTTGGGAGTTGACCGCTAGAAGTGGCCTGGGCCAAAAAGGGCCTTGATGTCGGCTACAGTCCAGCTTTTTTATGCTTCTCAATCTCCGCCAATTCGGGTAGACAATCTATGCCCCTAGCTAAGGAGAAAACCCGGATGCTCCGAATCTTGCTTGCTCTCGCCATCTTTCTTGCGGTACCCCTTCTCGCCCCCCTCAGCGCCAGCGCGGCGTGCGGCGATTTAATTCTGGACACCGCAGAGCAGTGCGACGACGGCAATTCGGAAAATGGCGACTGCTGCAGCGACGAGTGTCTCTGGGAGCCGCAGGGGCAAAGCTGCGGAGGTTCCGCTTGCTCGATCGCCGGGACCTG
Organism: Candidatus Binatia bacterium; assembly: GCA_029248525.1. NCBI lineage: Bacteria > Candidatus Binatota > Binatia (SeqCode) > Binatia bacterium. Next base: position 6,173 of record JAQWJE010000055.1, on the reverse strand, counting down.
CAACAACGGCGCTTGCACTGACGTCGAGGACCTCTGCTCCGACGGCATCGCATGCACCATTGACCTCTGCGACCCCGCAAGCGGCGAATGCACTTTTCTCCCGAAGCACGAATTCTGCGATGACGAATTGTTCTGCAACGGGGCCGAATACTGCTCGCTTGACGATGGGTGCACTGACGGGAACCCGCCCGAATGCGCCACTTTGAACGGTGCCTGCGCCGAGTTTAGCTGCGATGAAAATCTTGACCGGTGTGAAGGAACATCTTTGTTGAGCGCCGATTGTGATGAAGACGGCGACGGAATCTCGACGCCGGAGGACTTGTGCCGCGGCACCTCTGAGAGCGCCTCCCCTGCCTTCTTCGGCTGCTCGCATGTCGACCTCCTGCGATCCCCCGGGACGCTTCTTGAGCCTGCAAATGTCGCACTTGAACGAGCTGTAAAATTAATTGGAAGCCTCGGGTTCCTGCAGTCTTTCGAAAGAAAGACTTCGAAAATCTCCAAGTTCTTCGAAAAGACCAACTCTTCGCTCGCCCTGGGAAAACCCTGCATCGGCGACCGTTTGATGAAGAGAGCCGTCGCACTGATTTACAGGATTCGAAGTCAGCTGAACGATAAGGCGCCACGCTTCGCGCGGCGCGACCTGGCGGAACCGATCGCGGGGGCTTTGCAGGACGTGAGCGACCTTGAGATGGGCAAGGCCTACCTGCGGCTCGCCGACAGCGCGCTCGCGGTCGCGCAAGACACTGCCGCGACCGCAGGCGAGCAAATGGCAGCACTCTGCGAATCCGTAGGCGCAAAGCAGAAAGGCGATGGCGTAATCCAGGAAGTAAACTCGGCGAGCGGCACCATCACCCTCGACAGCGGCCTGGTATTGACCCTCCCGGCGTCCTCCAAATCACGCAAGCGCCCGGACCTCGGACCCGGTTCAAGAATTTCCTACGAGGGATTTGGATTCAGTGACGCCGCCTTGGTCGCTACAAAAATCAGACCGGAGGCTTACGAGCCGAGAAACGAGATGCCTGCACCAATTAGCTCCGACCCGTTCGACTGCCTCGATTTACGAATCAGGCCGTTTGGCTCATCCGAAAGCTACCCTCTTTCAGCCTATCAAAATTGGGAACCGGGGAGTACATTTGTTGGAAAGCTCGTAGTGGAGACGGTAGCTGAGCTCGTTAACCAGACGCCTGTCCAATCAACATGTCCAGCCTATGACGCGGGCATCGGGACAACTAGCTGCCTCTCGGTGAGCGCCACGCTCTCTCAGCTGGCAAAGCCCAAAGCCCAACACTCGATCCCCTATCTGGGATCTGGCAGCAGCGCGTCGCTCACGGGGGTCGTCCCCGCAGGTGAGGCCGTAATGGCTCTGACCGTCACGCGAAGAGAGTGGAACAACAGTTTGGCGAATCCATGCGCTGGCGCACCGACGGACAAGCAGACAATCTACCTTCCGACCAGGGTCGAAGACTACGGAGGTTTTTGCACGTTGGACTACTCACAAACCCGCTTCGTACTTGAGGATGTAGCATTTAACGTCGGCGACAGCGTCAATTTTGATCAATTTGGGGTCAGCAGCCTGGATGGGACGACTGTCGATCCGAGATTCGGGGCAGTAACAACCGCAGCCAGGGCTGAAGGCTACCTTGTTGCGGCGCCAGGAAGCGGGTCTTCCAGTTTCCCGTCAGTTCAAACCATCAACGAGGGGAATTCCTTTGCTGTGTTTCGCAATCACGACTTCTACCCTTCGACCGACCCGGCATGCGACCCAATGTGGGACGAGATCTTTGGATTTCTCGGATCAGGCGTTCGAAAGCGCTCTGGGCTGCGATGGCCCCACGTCCTCATAGAGAACAATGGCGAGACAGCGCGCTACGCATGCAGAACTCCGGACATTCGACGAGATCTGCTGTCACTATGCGCCGCCGCAAATGACGACGCCTACTATCGACTACCTTGGTATCCAACGCACGACCCGGAGGCCTTCGACAGCCTACAGGGGTGGACCTACGGACAAGGGAACTACGACGACCCGAACTTTGGCCATGGAAGGATGATCGAAGACCAGAATGGCACGCTCATCTTGAACCCAAACCCTCTATCTGTGTTTCAAAGATTTGCTTGGGATTTCGGCGCCAATAAGGGAGCACCGATCCGCGCGGCCCGCGGCGGACGGGTGATCATGATCAACGAATCCTCGACTAAAAACGATACTAGCTGCTGGGGGGCCGACGCGAACACAGTTCCCAACAAATTCGCAACCTGCGATCCGGGAAACTATGTCTTTGTGAGGCACGAGGATCGAAGCATCGCTGTATATTGGCACATGAAGCCTGAAGGCGTATCCGTCGACAAATGCGATGAACTCCGTCGCGGCGACGTGCTTGGGGAGGTGGGGAATACTGGCAACTCAACGGCCGACCATTTGCACTTCCATGTCCAGGACTGCGACACGTATCCGCCGGATTGCGGTCTTTCGCGTGCAGTAGTATTCAACAACCCGGCCGGACCGTGCGACATCCCGAGGTGGCTTGACCCGGACAACGAGACGCCTGAGTCCTCGAACTGCAGTTCCCCGGCTGCAGCGAGACCGTGCATCCCACAGTGAGCAAGCTGATTCTGTCGCCAGTCATCCACGCTGGCCTCGGCACATCCCGTGGTCGTAGGTGGGGTTCTTGATCCAGGCTTCGAGTTGTCTTCCGTTGTCTAATGCGGGGGATTCCGTGGAGGGATGTCGCAGGTTTCGAGTTGACGGCTAGGAGGAGCTTGGGCCCTTTTTGCCCCAACTACCGTCCTGTGCTGCCTGGCGGGAGATCGACAGGCAGAGGGATGCTTTGTTCGCACCTAAGTTCAACAAGGCCTGGCTCTCGTGGCCTGGCAGCAAAGAGCGGCCAGATGTCGTCCCGAGCCAAAAAAGAGCTTTCGCAGAGCTTCTAATGTTTGATAGTTCTTGCCCTCCTAAATTTCGCGTTGAACAATCGAAGGCCTCCGAGAAAAAAGAGAGTAGCATGTCAGCTAAATCAAGATTGCGAGGGCTCCTCGTTGGAGCAGTTTTTCTTGTGGTGCTGGTCGCGCTTCCGGCCGTTGCGGGCGCGCGTGCGAGCGACGAGGCGAAATGCCTGAAACGTCGACTCAGCTTCTTCGCCACGGCGATTCGAAACCAGGCCTCGTGCCACGGCAAAGCAGCGCTGCGCGATGCTCAAGTGGACGAAGCCTGTCTCGATCGGGCGGTGGAGCGGCTCGTGGCCTCGTGGGCAAAGAATGACCGGAAATCCGCATGTGCCTACGAGTCGCCTTCCATTCTCGCCGACCTCGAGCATCGAGTTGATGAAGCCGTCCATGGTTTCATTGGTGATTCCAGTGTGGGGTTCACGCTGGAGACTGCGCAGCCGCCCATGGTGCTTGTGGATCTGCGGGTGGTCTCGTCGAATATTTGGAAGTCCGGTCGAGCCGGGTACGATCTGTCGACGAATCAGGAGATCGGAGACCCTCTGATTTCCTTGCCGGGAATCGCCCGCTATCTGGCATCTGCCGTAGCGGCGGGCGGTGGAGTTCCTTCCTGGATCGGTCTTCAGGAGGTCTACGATACGACGGCGCCTGGTGGGGCCGTCCCGGTCGTCGACTATCTCGCGGGGCAGGTCGGGGCCGGTTGGTTGGCGACCTTCCAACCTTTGCATAGCCCAAATTCTGGCGGGACCTTCGGCAACGCGGTCTTGACGAATCTTACGCCCTTGAAATCTGAGTTCTGGGAGTTCGCACACGATCCCAATAATGTTTCAAATTACGGCGACGAGCAGCGCGGAGCGGTGGCGAACAAGGTTTCGGTGGGGGGTGAGCAGTTGTGGCTCATCAATGTCCACCTCGAACCGTACAACGGGTTTGCAACTCCCCAAATGTTTCAATTGATGGGGTTGATCAAGCGCCTGGATCCGACGGTCCCAGTTGTGGTGGTGGGCGATTTCCGCCCAGCGGCTCTGCCACGGGCGGGAAGGCGATTTAGCGACTGCTTGTGGCAGGATTCGGCTTGACGAATAGAGCGTCGCTTGGGCAAAAAGGGCCTTCATGTTTCCTACCGTCCCGCCCTTCTGCCTTCAGGGCTTTCGGCCCGCCCGTCTTTCAAGCCGGGTCGGGCCTACCTGGTGGGGTTCCGGCAACGACCGCTCCCGGAAAAGCGACGAGCCGCCCAGAGTTCCCTCGGGGCGGCTCGCTTTGCTTTGCCCCAACGGGCGAGGCAGGATGGTTCCGAGAAGCGAACCAACTCAATTCCAAGGCACCCCGTCCCAGCTGTCCACAGGGTTGCCGACGGGCTTTGGCTGAATTTGGGATTGCGACGTCCCTCTCTGCCAGGTTCCACCGATGATCGAGCTTGCCCATGCCTGGGTCCGGTTGTGGCTGCCAGCGCTGATGGCAGCGAACTCGCCACCCCGACAGACCCCGCCGTAGCGGCATTCCCCATCGCTGACGCAGGACTTGCCAATCGTGATGTCACCACCTTCGCAATGACCTGAGGTGCGATTCAAGACGCCACCCTGAATAGCTGAATAGTCAGCGAAAGAGTTGTTTTCGCTGCCCGCTGTGACGGTCGCGGCCCACGCGGTGGCTGTATTGTTCTCCCCCCCGGCAACGACCGCGAAGTGCCCGATCTTGCAGACAGAGTTATCGCTGCATTCGCTGTCCTTCTGGCAGGCATTGCCGACTTTCCAATCGGAAGAGTATGCCCCACCACCATTTGTCTCGACGCAAATACCGCCCGCCGTGTTCGATTTGCCACCGCTGACAACAGTACCCTCGGCGTTGGCCGTGTTGTCGGCGCCGCCACTGGTTGTAGCGTAGCTGGCCGACGCAACGTTATGACGGCCACCGGATGCGGTGGTCCAGATTGCCGAGGCCTCGTTCATCAGCCCCGAAGTGACCGTTGCATATTGACCATCTGCCGTATTGTAGGTGCCTCCGGTGATCGTTGCGCCCAGACCGGAGGCAACATTGAAGGTTCCCAGAGCAACCGTCCGTGCGCCGGTGACGCGATTGAATGCGCCGGCCACAATGCCGGAGTGGCTGGAGTATTCGTGCCCCTCGCCAACGACCAGGTTGTGCGATCCGGATTTACTGCTGGACGCACCTTCATCATATCCGACAATCAAGTTCCCGAGGCCGGAAAACGATTTGGCAAGGTCTTCATCTGTCGCTTCTGCACCGCTGACCACCTGGACGTTCACGCCCGTAAAGCGAAGTGTTTCGCGGCCATTATCGAGAGAGCCGTCTTTGTCGACGCGATCCATCGATTCAAGGACCTCACGTTTCTCCCCGACCATGGCAAGATCGGCGACCGTACCGATGGAAACCTCGGAGCGCGAGCAGGCCGTCCGGAGCATGATCCGTCCGTTATTTCGCAGCCCGGTGACAGAGCGCGGGTCAGCTTTGGCGCAGAGGAAAACCTGCGGATCCGCCGGACGGATTTCGATCGCCTCTGCTCCGGCAGGTGCGGCGGGGGACAAGGCCGGCACCAGCAGGCTACCAGCGACGAGTGAGAGACTTGCGATTTTTACAATATTGTTGAACTTTTTCATGATCTTATCTCCTGCTTTTTCGATTTGGAACCGGCGGCCAATCCGCGGCTGACGATTGGGCGTGAGAAACAACGGCACGGTGTGCCATGGGAAGGCACAGGCGATTTCCGGTCAGGACTGGCAAGAACACCGGCGTCTCGCCCGGGCTGAGGATACGCCGAATGGGTCGCGAGAGGCGGCTTGAATCGCCCCCCCCCCCCCCCCGAGGCGAGTGCCAGCAAATCTGGCGTCAAATCAAGACACTCCGGAAATTCATCTCCTCTAGGTAAAAAAATATGACCCAGAGTTAATTTACTTCATGGAAATTCATGGATTCACCAAAACCCGCTTCGCACCGGTCCGAGAGGCCTTCCGCAGAGATTATGGAAGAGCGCCACGAGGTAGGGCGGCCAAGTTGCTGGAAGCGACTTACATGGCTCTTGCCTGAGCAAAATTCATCCAAAGCATGAGGCAGGCTCATAAAACTACCTCTCTCCGAGAAGTTGCAATGATGTCTCGAGGCGCTAAAATTAAAAGAACTCATGAGTAATCCGCGCTTCAAAATCTGGTCTTCCGTCGGCAAGAAACTCCTGACCGGAGTCACCGGAATCGCCCTGATCGGTTTCATTATCG
>JAQWJE010000054.1 GCA_029248525.1 Candidatus Binatia bacterium | reverse complement strand
CCCTCCAGTGAGATGGATGCCAGTTGCGGGTGCGTCCAGCGGCACGATGAAGCGCACCAGGACTCGGTAATCGAATCCCGGCCACCACTCGGCCACGCGGATGTCGACCAGCTTCTGGCGTGTGGTGCCGTTGACGGTGTCGACGTGCCAGTCGTCGACCACGTTGATGTCGAGGGTCGACTCGTCCAGAAACTCCGCGGAGTCGAAAAGGGGCTGCGCCTGAACCGAGGGTGCGCAGACGGCGATGAAGAATAACGTGCTGAAGAGTATATTTTTCATTGTGGATCGCTCTTTTTCCATGCTTCCTGTTGCTGATTCAGTTTCGAACTCCGGAGGGGCACTGTCGGTGATTGCCCGGCCGGACTTTTCTCTTTTGCGCTTTTCTCTCATCGTAAAGCCTCCCCACGCGGTCTTCTGCATTCGTTTGGCAGCCACTCGGGCCAACAGGATGGAGTAGCCCACCACCTGAGGGAACCCCGGAGAGGGATAAAGCTGTCGAAGAAAAAGATCATGTCGGAGAAAATACTTCGAGTCATTCTTGAAATCTCCTGACTCCCTATAGTGGTCAGCGCGGCGGCTCCGGGCAGGTATTGCGGCATGGTTTCAATCCAGAAGGTGCTCATCCGTTGGCAACTTGCGGTGGCAGGGTTTGCTCGGTTTTGACCGGCGGCAGCGGACTGACGATCATGAAATCGGGCACCAGGAGAGGGTTGTCCGGCAGGTAGGCGCGTATGTTGTCGAGCCAGTGGTGCAGGGCGGGCACCTCAGCAGGCATCAGGTTCTGCTCGATACCCACCATGAAGCTGAAGACCAGCTGGGGGTAGATCGCGAGGTCGACCAGCGATGGCTGGTCGAGGCCTCCAAAAAAGGGGCCTTCCCCCAGATGGCCCAGAAGTTCCATGGCCACCCGTTGTCGCATCCGGGGTAGAGGCTCGGTCCGGTCGATATCGCACATCATGTGCTTGACGAACGGCGCCATCTTCAACATCTCCGGCCAGACGTTGCGAATCTCATCGGATAAGGGCGTCTGGCTGCTGACGATCGCCGCGAGGCGCCAGGCAGTTTGGCGAAATCTGGTGGTCAATTCACCTTCGTGGGCCGACCTGAAGGAACTGAGGATCAGGCTGTCCGTGACCCATTTGTCCATGCCCAGAATCAGGTCCCGTTCCCTCGAGTTGTGGCCAAAGAGGGGCCGCTCCGGAAACAGTTCTTCGACCCAAAGGGCAAGTGGTGTCGAGTCCGTGCGCCACTCATTCCCGATCTGGAGGACCGGCACCTGAGTCTGTCGCGTAAACGCGATCTGCTCGGGGTTGGTGGGGTCGACCGGTACAAACTCGAAGGGAAGTTGCTTGAAGTACAGACAGCACCCCAGCTTGCGGACAAAGGGACTGGTGGAATAGCCGTAAAGACGGATTTTAGGCATTCATCTTTCCTCGCGGGGGTGTTCTGGGCCGTCGGGGGTCTTGATTCGAGATGTAGACAAGGTGAAACATTTCTTTCGATACTATCCGATGGTTTGGTCAGAAACGCCATGTCGCAACGGACCGAAGGCTTGTCTTTTCTTTCGGATGCACGCCTGCGCGGATGTAGGACCACAAGAAAGTGATATAAGCTGGGCGTATGGATTTCCTCTCCGACATGCTGAAAGCGACTCGCTGGACGGCGAAGACCTATCTGAACAGCGCAGGTGAGGGCCCCTGGTGTGCACAAATTCAATACCGACCTCAAGGTGTCTTCCATGCCGTATTGCAGGGCGGCTGTTATCTTCGCCAGGGCGGGAACCCCGAGCCGATCGCCCTCGAAGAGGGCGACATCATCGCTTTTCCTACAGGTGGCGATCATAAGCTGAGCGGCAGTGCCGAAGGATTGAAGCTGCCCAGCGAGAACGTGATCCGATTGCCCGACGACGATGAGGTGATGGTCGTCAAGCGCGGCACCGTCAGCTTCTCGCAGCCGGAGAGGGTGAAGGAACCGCACGAAGCTGCCCGCTGGCTGAGCGGAACCATGTCCTATGACACGTCCATTCATCATCCCCTGCTGAAAAACCTGCCCTGCTTTATTCATGTGCGGAAGGCGAGTGCGGAGTCGCGTCAGGTGCTCGAGGGCGTCGTGAACCTCATGGTGGAGACCAGCAAGTCGGATACTGCGGGTTCGGCCTTGACCATCGATCGGCTGACCGAAGTGCTTTTTTTGCAACTGTTGAGAAGTCACCTGCAGGAATCGCCACAAGAGGAAGGCTACTTTGCGGCACTATTGGACCCCCATATCGGCATCGCACTCAACCTTGTTCATGCGGAAGACGATGGTTCTCTGACGGTCGAGTCGCTTTGTGAGGCCGCCGGGATGAGCCGTACACGGTTCAATGTCCGCTTTACCGAACTGGTTGGCGAAACTCCGAAGGCCTATCTGACCCATACCCGGCTGTTGCGAGCGAAAACGATGTTGCAGCATAGTTACGATTCCGTGATCACCGTCGCCGAGGCCACAGGATACTCGTCGGAATCTTCGTTCAGTAAAGCGATCAAGAAGCACTTTGGCCGGACTCCCGGCGAGCTTCGCAGGGCTGCTTCGTAGCGATGTAAGCGCTGGTCGTATGTGACCGACCTGACCGGTCTGATCGATTTCCGGACCGTATCCGCGCCCGCGCAGGCATCTCACCGGGTAAGCGAGCTTCTGAACGCGAGCAGGGCGCCTTCCGCGGCACCCTCGAACAAATACCTCGGGCTGGGCGCGGAGATCTCGGCGGCTCTGCGCGAGGACAGTCTGGAGAAGGTTGCCGACGCGGTGCGTGTCTTTGCGGGGACTTAGCTCGGCGGGGCTGGGCGCCGAAAAGAATTGACTCGCCTCTATCCGCTCGGAATCGTGTCGGGATGGAGAGGCAAGCTCTTAGCCTAGGCCCCTTATATACCGTTTATTTTCTCGGATACCCGCTGCTCAGCATCGTTTTGGTGGCCGTGCTTGGTGCCGATGTTTTCATGGGCATGTACTTGAATATCGTCATCGCGCTGGGGCTCGGTACGGTTCTGGGCGGCTGGCAGTGGTGGCGCTCGAGGGGCCAAGATCCCGAGGCGGCCGAGATGCCCACGGGGATCTTTGTCTCCTGTTTGGGCTACTGGTTCGTGCTGCCTCTGATGTGGGCTTTGGTCGGGCCGGGGCCCTTTGTCAGCGGCTTTCGCATGGCCGTTCTGTTCTGCAGTTCGATAGCCGTGATGTCCGCCATATTTTCGAACGGTTATTTCGTGGGCCAGTATGAAGCGCGGCGAAAGATCCGCGAGGATCACGAAGCGAGCCCCTCCGGTTCTTGAGCCTTCCTGAGCGAACAACGGTCGCGCCGCAGTTTCGGGGGTTTGCGGGCCGCCGCGATTTTCCGATCGCGGGAAATGACGGCCACGCCTTGCGCTCACTTGAGGCGGAAGAGTTCCATGGTTTGGAACTGGACGAATCAGATCGCGTGTGAGAATCTCAGCAACATAGAACTTGTCGAAGGTCGAACTCGATGGTGATCCGGCTATCTTGGTCGTGGTTGAATATGGTCCCTCGACCGGCGCGCTATATTTTTCGCCTAGGACGGTGACGACGCGAATAGCGGCACCGGAGCCGCGCCATTTGGGACCATCGGGTATGCGGTCCAGCAGCCGGGGGCACGCTGTTGATCAAGGACGGCATGCCGTTGTTTCGTGCAAGAGTTGCTGGCGCAATCGCAGGGCGCTACGGAAAGATCCACGATGCCGAACGACGTGATGAATGTCGATGTCTTGATCAGTGGTGCCGGTCCGGTCGGGCTCAGCTGCGCCTTGCTCCTGCGGAACCTCGGCATCACGGTCGCGGTCATCGAAGCGCGCGCGGGTACGCATCGCGCCCCGCAGGCCCACGTGGTTTCCTCCCGTACGCTCGAGATCCTGACCGGAGCAGGAGTGCCTGAAGAACGCCTGCGCGCCTTGTCGACGCCGATCACCGAGATTCCCGCCATTCGCTGGGTGGATTCTCTGAACGGGACCCAGCATGGTTGCTTCGAGTTGTTGGGGGCGGGGCAAGCAGAGAAGATTCTTGCCGCTACGCCGACGCCGATCGCGAATATCTCGCAGGATCGCCTCGAGCCGCTCTTGTTGGCGGAGGCGCGCGACGCGGGTGCCCGTGTGGACTTCGGCCATCGCTGGCTGCGCAGCGAGAGGGGTGCCGATCAGCGGCTGATCTCGCATGTGGGTGTGGATGGGGGCGAGGTCCGGATCCGTAGTCGCTTCCTCTTTGCCTGCGATGGTGCCTCGAGCGATATCCGCCATGCCTGTGGCATCGAAATGGTCGGGCCGGAATTGGTTCAGTCGTTCGTGGGGATCCACTTTCACGCCGACCTCCGAGATCTTCTGGCTGAGCGTCCGGCACTTCTTTTTGAATTTTTGGGCGGGGCCGCAGCAGGGTTTTTCATATGCCACCGTGTCGATTCCGATTGGGTCCTCATGCACCCCTATGATCCCGAAACGAAAGATCGCGAATGGTTTACCGATGCCCGTGCGCATCAGTTGGTTCTCGACGCGATCGGGGCGGATGTGCCCGTCGAGATCGCTTCGGTGGCGCCGTGGCGCATGTCGAGTCAGGTCGCTGCCAGCTATCGGCAAGGACCGATCTTTCTGCTGGGTGACGCTGCACATCGTTTTCCGCCTACCGGTGGCATCGGGATGAATACCGGGGTCGGCGATGCGCATAATCTCAGCTGGAAAGTCGCGATGGCCATGGCTGGGCACGCCGACGACCGCCTGCTCGACACCTACGAGATCGAGCGTCGCCCGGTCGCAGTCGCCAATGCGGACCAGAGTCTGAGCAACTATCGCAAGATGGATTTGATCGAGGAGGCTCTCGCCGGCGGTGGCGACGTTCAGGCCGCGATCGATGCACAACCCGAACACTTCGACATGCTCGGGTTGGATCTAGGCTATCGCTATCGGAGCCCGGCCATCCTTGATGATGATGCAGCTGACCTTCCGGTCGAGAATGTGGTTCGCGATGTGCCTCGCGGGCTGGTGGCGGGGTATCGGTTGCCGCACGTCTGGTTGGCTGACGGGGGAGGTATGGTCTCGACTCTGGGGCTTGTTCGCCCCGATGAATTTGTTCTGCTGACTGGCACCCGCAGCGATCTTTGGGCGGATGCCGGTGTCGCGAAAACGGATCGCGCGGCGGGCGCGCTTCTTGGGGACATTGGGGGCCTTGGTCCCGAAGCCGCGGTTTTGGTGCGGCCCGACGGACATATCGCGTGGGTTTGCGAGCAGGCGCCGTCGGATCCCGCCGCGGCGGTCGCCGCAGCGGTCGCCGCAGCGGTTGATCGCTTGTCGCATCCCTGATCGCCTGGGCAACGATTCAGGTCGGCGGGGGCGAGTCGCCGCGCCTCTCGATCCACACGTTCCGGTACAGGACCGGGTTGCCGTGGTCCTGCAGAAGCAAACGCCCGGGTTCCCCGCTCTCGGCGTCTCCTTGTCCGGTGGGTTCGAGGATCTCGGTGTCGTCCTGAACCAGAACGCCATTGTGTCGCACGGTAACGCGGGCATTGGCGATCTTTTCTCCGGTCGCATCGAACCGAGCTGCGCGAAAGTCGATATCGTAGGTCTGCCACACCAGCGGGGGCAGGGCGGCATTGACCATCGGAGGGGATTGTTTGTAGAGCGCGCCGGCCTCGCGATCTCCGACCGGACGACCGAAGGAATCCAGTACCTGTACCTCGTAGCGAGACTGGATGTAGACACCGCTGTTGCCGCGGAACTGGCCTTCGCCGTCGGGCTCGAAGGGCAGGCGGTACTCCACATGGATCCTTGCATCAGCAAAGGCCTCGCGGCTTCGCGCGCCCCGTTGCAGGTGGCCGGTGGCATCAAACCTGCCTTCGGTGGTCTCTTGCCTGTCGAGAACCACCGCGCCAGCGGGAGCTCGCAACCCGAGGGTGGGGCTGCGACGTTCCTGTCGCACCAATATCCAGCGTTTCCCGAGGCTGTCGGAAACACTCAGGGTGGATCCATCGGTGGTCCCTTCCAGACTTCCGGAGAACACGGCCTTCTGGCCGCGCAGGACACCGTCCACCGTGGGAGTGCTCGCTGTGCTGGAGCTTCCGGTCACGTCGCCTTCGGGCCACCAGCGCAAGCGAAACCGCCCCTGACCCCGAGCGACGATCTGCGCGGCAGGCGCACCGCTGGAGGTTGCGTACTCTCCCTGCAGTCGGCCTTCGACGCCTGCCTGCGCCGGATCCAGAATTGCGGCCGGAAGCAAAAAGGCCGGGGGTGCGGTGCATCCCGGCAAGATCATCGCGATTGCCGCCAGTAGAATTTGATGGATTCTGCTCGGGAGCCGGTCGCGTGAATAGCGGGTATGCATCCGCAATTTCTTATCATTCAGGCAGTCTCGGTCCATCCTTCCGGGCTCGTCGCGCGAGTTTCTGCCAACCCGGGGCCTGTTTTCGGCGGATGCACAGCAAAGAGGAACCGGGTAGACTATCCTGGTGCCGGACAATGGTCTTGAAACCCGTTTGCAGCACACGCTGCGCAACACAGAGGGCCTCCTGCCGGGCAGTCGGCTGGTGGTCGGCGTGTCGGGTGGGGCGGACTCCACGGGGCTTCTCGCGGCATTGACGGCGCTTGCCTCGAGCGGTCGATTGCCGCTCGAGATTGCCGTCGCGCATGTCGACCACGGATTACGCGGTCAGGAGTCTGCGCGTGATGCGCAGTTTGTCGAGTCGCTCGCGCGGCGGTGGCGGTTGCCGTTTTTCCTGCACCGGTTCGATCTGGGGCCGGAGACCGCGAATCTCGAGGCTCGGGCACGGCAGGCACGCATCACGGCGTTGCGAGCGACGGCGGGTGCGTGGCGTGCACGCTGGATTGTTGTGGCGCATACCGCCGAGGACCAGGCCGAGACCTTCCTGATGCGTCTGGCACGTGGCGGAGGAGTGGCTTCGTTGTCGGCAATGGCTCCGCTGCGCGCCGATGGTCTGATGCGCCCCTTGCTGCACGAGCGACGCGAAGATGTTCGGGACTATCTGCGCATGCGGGACATCGCGTGGGTTGAGGATTCCTCGAATGAGGAAGAGCGCTTCTTCCGCAATCGCGTGCGGCGCGATCTGCTGCCGGAAATGGCACGTGTCCTCGAAGTCGATGTAACCAGTCGGATCTCGGACCTGACGGCCGAGCTTCGCGTCGAGTCGCGACTTGCAGAAGCGTGGGTCGAGAACCTTCTGCGCGGTTTGCCCGATGGAGAGCTACCACTGCGCTTGCTCGAAATCGTTCCAGGCGCGAGCGCGCGTATCGTGCATCAATGGCTGGCGAAGCAGGGCGTCTCCGCGACACGCCGGCAGGTCCGACAATTGTTGGCCGTTGCCGCCGGCTCCTCGCCGAGCGGCGGGGTGGACCTGTCCGGGGGAGATTGCGTGAGGCGTCGCTACGGCTCTCTTTTCTACCTCTCCTGTGAGGATGTGGAGAGGATCGGGCGGGCGAGCCGGCCCTGGACGTGCACGAATCTGGGCTTGCCCGGCGACTGCCTGCTGCCCAATGGCACCCGACTGCGCACCCGAGCGGGCTTGTGGGGAGAGGTGAATCCTCCAATTTCCTGTCTGCGGACGATTCTGCCGGAAGCCGCCGGGCTTGAAGGCCTTCGTGCCCGAGCGCCATCCCCGGGTGATCGGCTCCGTTTACCATCAGGCACCCGTAAATTATTCGATTTATGCACAGATTTGGGCATTCCTCGCGACTTGCGGGGTGGTCTGACGGTGATTTTGGAGGACAATGAGGTTGTATGGGTCCCGGGTGTTTCGGCCGCCGGGCGCTGGTCGGATCCGGGCAAGAACGACGGTCTCGTGTTAATCGCGGAAGGTGATTTGCTGCAGGACCTGAACGGGTGTAGAAAAAAGGCCTGAGTTTCCAAGAGAAATCGGAAAAAAATTGAACCAATTTTCAAGAAATTTACTTCTTTGGCTCGTACTGGGCCTGCTTTTCATGTTGCTGTTCCAAATTTTCTCCAAACCGGAGGAGACGGAGCCTGAGCGCGTCTACAGCGAGTTCTCCACCGCTCTCGAGCGCGGTGAGATCTCCGAGGTCACGATCCAGGGCAAGGAAATCACCGGTCGCTACAAGGACGGAGACTCCTTCCGCACTTATGATCCCGGCGACACGGACCTGGTGAGCCGCCTCCGCGCGCAAGATGTGAAGATCGAGGCCCAGCCCGAAGAGGGCGAACCCTGGTACGTGATCCTGCTGGTTCAGTGGTTCCCGATGCTGCTCTTGATCGGCGTCTGGATTTTCTTCATGCGTCAGATGCAGGTTGGCGGCGGCAAGGCCATGTCTTTCGGCAAGAGTCGCGCGCGTCTGCTCAACGAAGCGCAGGAGAAGAATACCTTCAAGGACGTGGCAGGCGTTCAGGAAGCAAAAGAAGAACTCGAAGAGATCATCGCCTTTCTCAAGGACCCCAAGAAGTTCACCAAGCTGGGTGGACGAATCCCCAAGGGCGTTTTGCTCGTCGGACCTCCCGGCACGGGCAAGACGTTGCTGGCCCGAGCGATCGCTGGTGAAGCCGGCGTACCGTTTTTCTCGATCTCGGGTTCGGATTTTGTCGAGATGTTTGTCGGCGTCGGTGCGTCGCGTGTGCGCGACTTGTTTGTGCAGGGCAAGAAGAACGCTCCCTGTATTATCTTCATTGATGAAATCGATGCCGTCGGTCGGCAGCGAGGCGCGGGCCTCGGTGGTGGTCACGACGAACGCGAGCAGACGCTCAACCAGTTGCTCGTGGAGATGGACGGATTTGAATCCAACGAGGGCGTGATCCTGATCGCAGCTACCAACAGAGCGGACGTTCTCGACCCTGCCCTGTTGCGCCCGGGCCGCTTCGACAGGCGCGTGGTCGTCCCGAGGCCTGACGTGAAGGGTCGCGAGGGGATCATCCGCGTGCATATGCAGCGTGTCCCCGTCGCGGATGACGTAGAAGTTGAGGTTCTGGCCAAGGGAACCCCAGGTTTCTCGGGTGCTGATCTGGAAAACCTCGTGAACGAGGCTGCGTTGCTTGCTGCGCGTTCTGACAAGGAGCAGGTGGCACACGTCGACTTTGAGCACGCCAAGGACAAGGTGATGATGGGCTCCGAGCGTCGCTCAATGATCATCAGCGACGAGGAGAAGAAAAACACCGCCTATCATGAAGCGGGCCATGCACTCGTGGCGATGTTGCTGCCCGAAACTGATCCGGTGCATAAGGTCACCATCATTCCCCGTGGAATGGCTCTCGGGTTGACCCAACAGTTGCCCGAGGCGGACCGTCATACGCTCAGCAAGCATAAGCTGGAGAATGATCTGGCGATTTTGTTCGGTGGTCGCGCCGCCGAACAATTGAAGCTGGGGCACACCACGACAGGCGCTGGCAATGACCTCGAGCGGGCGACCGATATTGCACGCCGCATGGTTTGCGAGTGGGGCATGAGCGAGAAGCTGGGTCCGATTCGATTTGGTGGCTCGGACGAGAACGTATTTCTCGGGCGTGATTTTTCGCAGACGCAGGGGTACTCCGAGTCCACGGCCAATCTGATTGACAGCGAAGTTCGTGAACTCGTGGTCGGTGGCTACGAGCGTGCCAAGCAACTTCTGGTGGATAACGATGAAGCTCTCGAGGAGATGGCGCGTGTGCTGCTGAAAAAGGAAGTGCTCGACCGCGAGGAGCTTGAGGAGATTGTCGCGGAGTTCGCCAAGACAACTCCCGAGGCACCCCCCGGCGCCAGCCTCTGAAGATGATGTCGGCACTGGGGAGTCCTCGTACGTTTCGCGCGCCGGGTGCCTCAGTTTCCTGGACCGTGGGTGGAGCGCGTACGTTGGTGATGGGGGTTCTGAACCTCACACCAGACTCCTTTTATGCTGGCAGTCGGGTATCCGATCATCAGCAGGCCTTTGATGCCGGCATGGCTCTCATTGACGCCGGCGCCGATCTTCTCGATCTCGGTGGGGAATCCACCCGTCCGGGTGCGGCATCCGTGGCGGCTGCCGATGAAATGGAACGAGTGCTTCCGGTACTTGAGCGACTGGCCGCAGTCTCGCCTGTCCCGATTTCGATCGACACGATGAAAGCCTCGGTAGCTCGAGCGGCGGTTGAAGCTGGTGCTTGTCTCGTGAACGACGTTTCTGGCGGTTTGGCGGATTCGACCATGGCTGCAGAAATTTCGTCTCTAGCGGTCCCCGTGGTCGTCGGGCACATTCGAGGGACCCCCTCTGATATGCAGAACGCTCCACAATACGAAGATCCGGTCTCCGAGATCTCGAGATCGCTGTCGGCTCGAGTTGCGGAGTTTGTCGAAGCGGGAGTTCCTCGCTCGGACATCCTCATCGATCCCGGTATCGGGTTTGGCAAAAGGACTTGCGATAATGTCCACATTCTCGACCGGTTGGATGAATTCGCCGAACTAGGGTTTCCTGTGGTTATCGGTCTGTCGCGAAAGAGGTTTCTCGGCGAGTTTCTGTCTGACGCCGGCCTCGTCGACGAAGGTCCGGAGGACCGTCTCGAAGCGTCTGTCGCCGCCGCTGTACTTGCTGCCGCGCGGGGCGCATCCGTCGTCCGCGTCCATGATGTCGCCGAGACTCGCAGGGCATTGTCCCTTGTTGACGGTATGCGGCAGGTGGTAGGTTCGTGAATGACCTGATCAGCAATATTCGTCTGGCTGATTTGGCTGACGTGCTGATCATCACAGTCCTTGTCTATTGGTTGATCGGCTTGATTCGTGGCACGCGAGCGGTGCAGATGGTCTACGGATTGCTCACGGTGGGGGTGCTCTACTGGACCGCGCAGTATTTCGAGCTTTATACGCTTTCGTGGATTCTCAGCACCTTTTTGTCGTCCGCGATTCTCATTCTCGTGGTCCTGTTTCAGAACGATATCAGGAGAGCCTTGACGCAGGTCGGGCGCTGGCGAGTGTTCGCAGGAACACGACGGGAGCAGAGCGAGTTGCTCGAGGAGATCGCGCGCACGGCCACGATGCTGGCTGCTCGGCGGGTGGGGGCTCTTTTGGTACTCGAGCGGCGTGTTCACCTGAACGATTACCTCGATGCGGGCACTCGAGTCGACGCGCGGGTCACGCGCGAACTTCTGGTCTCAATTTTCCTGCCGCAGTCCCCGATTCATGATGGCGCGGTAATTATCCGAGAGGGTCGGATCGTTGCGGCCGGTTGCTTTCTGCCGCTGACGGCCAGTCCCGCGATCAGCAAATCCCTCGGAAGCCGACATCGCGCGGCTATCGGTGTAACCGAGGAGTCCGATGCCGTCGTCGTGGTGATTTCCGAGGAAGAGGGTTTGATCTCGCTGGTTCATGAGGGACGGATGGTCAAGGCAGTCGACGCGAAAGAATTACTCGCGGCTCTGGAGCAGGCGGTTTCGTCATGAGCAGCGGACGTGGTCGGACCGAGCGACGCTTCGCCAATGCGACGCTGCGACAAGGCGGGGCCTGGGCTCTGGCCTTGTTGGTGGCTGTGGCCTTGTGGCTTTCGGTGAATTTGGGAGAGCGGGCGAGTGAGCGCACCGTGCGTTTGCGGATCGATCTGGTGAATTTGCCGATGGGGAAAATCATCACGAATACGGTGCCGGCGTATGCGCAGCTGCGCCTCCGTGGATCCGGCTTGTTATTGTCCAGCATCGATACCGACCGGATGGCGACTCAGCTGGATCTTGCGGGTGTCCGGACGGGCCGTGTGACCTACTCGCTGGTGGCCTCGGACCTTTCACTACCTCGGAACGTCGACGTGACGCGAGTGACTCCTTCCAGAATCAGTCTGGATATCGACGTTGTCGACCGGCGCACGGTGCCGATCGAATTGCTCACAACAGGTGAGTTGCGCGCGGGCCTGGAGTTCGTCGAGGCCGTCCTGCTGCCAGCCGAAGTCGAACTGGAAGGCCCGAAAGGCCAGCTCGCGGGGATTACGCAGGTCAGCACGCAGCGCGTGGACCTCAACGGGATGGATGCCGGCGTTAATGAATTAATGGGTCGGTTGCAGAATCCGCCGGGTTTGGTGGAATTGCGGAGCCGCGATGTTGTCGTGCAGCTCGTGATCGACCGTCAGTTGGCTCAACGGTCGTTTCCGGATGTGCCGATCGCTATAAGGAATGCGCGGGCACCATGGTTGGTCGATCCTGATAACGTCGCGATCGAGGTGCGTGGGCCGGCGGCCGAGATTGAGTCCCTGGAGTTGAACCCCAGTGCGATCACGGTCGATGCGACGGACCTGCCGATGCCGGGACCTGCTTTGCTGACCCCGGTAGTGGCTCTGCCTCCCGGCTTTGATGTGGTACGAATTGAGCCCGCGCAAGTAACGCTACGGCTTGAGGAAGAAACAGCCGATACTCTGAGGGGGCCCCGGCCCGAATCAGAAAAAATGCTTACGGAGTCAACGGAATGAGTAACGATTCCCCCAAACGATTATTTGGAACCGATGGTGTGCGCGGAGTGGCGAACACCCACCCGATGACCTGTGAGGTCGCCCTTCGGTTGGGTCGGGCGATTGCTCACGTGTTTCGACGCAGTGCTCGCCGCCACAAAGTGCTGATTGGCAAGGACACCCGACTCTCG
The DNA here is from genome assembly GCA_029248525.1 of Candidatus Binatia bacterium. NCBI lineage: Bacteria > Candidatus Binatota > Binatia (SeqCode) > Binatia bacterium. The sequence continues at coordinate 12,415 of JAQWJE010000054.1, read as the reverse complement.
GGCTATATGCTCGAGCAGGCTCTGGCCGCCGGCGTCTGTTCGATGGGGGTGGATGTTGTTTTGGTGGGTCCACTGCCCACCCCCGGAATTGCCTTTCTCACCCGCAGCATGCGGGCGGATGCCGGCGTTGTGATCTCGGCTTCGCACAACCCGTTTCAGGATAATGGAATCAAGTTCTTTGCACAGGACGGGTTTAAACTGCCCGACGACGTTGAAGACGAGATTCAGGGACTGGTGTTCGAGGATACGATCGATCACCTCCGCCCGACGGCCGAGGCGATTGGCAAGGCCTTTCGTCTTGAAGATGCGCTTGGTCGCTATAATGTCTTTGCGAAGAACTCATTCCCCCGACAACGAACCCTGGATGGTATGCGGATCGTCGTCGATGCGGCCAATGGAGCTGGTTATCGGGTTGCACCAGAGGCGCTCGAGGAGCTTGGCGCGACGGTGATCTCCATTGGTTGCGAACCCAACGGCGAGAATATCAATGCGGACTGCGGAGCCCTGCACCCCGAGAATTTGATGGCGCGAGTTGTCGCGGAAGGTGCAGATCTCGGTATCGCTCTCGACGGCGATGCCGACCGTTGTCTTCTGGTCGATGAAAAAGGCGAACTGGTCGATGGCGACCAGATTCTGGCGATCGCGGCGCGTTCCTGGAAAAATGCAGGTCGGCTCAAAAATGACGCAGTCGTGTCGACGGTGATGTCAAATCTCGGATTGGAAGTGTTTCTCCGGGAAGAAGGACTGCAGCTTCTGCGAACTCCGGTCGGTGATCGCTACGTTGTCGAGGAGATGGTCCGTGGGGACTACAACCTCGGTGGCGAGCAGTCGGGGCATATTATCTTTCTCGAACATAATAGTACCGGTGATGGATTGGTCAGCGCGTTGGGAATCCTCGCGGTGATGGTTGAGTCTCGCCAGCCGCTTTCCGAACTTGCCGGTGCGATGGAACACTATCCTCAGGTGTTGCTGAACATCCGCGTGCAGGAACGTCGCGATGTTACGGTGCTGCCGTTGGTGGCGTCCGCGATCGCTGATGTCGAAAGTACGTTGGGCGATCAAGGTCGAGTGTTGGTTCGCGCCTCAGGTACTGAACCGCTGATCCGCGTGATGGTGGAGGGCCAAAATGAGCAAGAGGTGCAGGCGCATGCCGAATCGATTGCCTCCGCTGTGCGAGATTCGGAGCCTGACGCGGGCTGAACCTCTGGTCTTGGCGCTTTCCCGGCGCATCGCATCCCGGTAAAGGTTCTACGTGCGGCTGGTCACGACAACGGAGATGCGCGCCCTCGAGGCGAAGACAATGGACGGTTCTTCCGATGCGAGCCCCGTCTCGGAAGAGGATCTGATGGAAACGGCGGGCCAGGCCGTAGCGGCGCGGCTCGTTGCAGGTCGCGCCGTGGAGGGCGCCACGGTTCTCGTGCTCTGCGGGCCCGGGAATAATGGTGGTGATGGATTCGTTATCGCACGCAGCCTGCGGGACGCCGGTGTCGAGGTCGAAGTACTCTCTTTCGCGTCGCCATCGCGATATGCCGGAGCCGCGGCGATCAAACGAGAGGCCTGGCTTGAGGGCGGTGGGTCGATCGCTTCCATCCGGGTGGATTCCGACCTTGCCGAATCCTTTGACCCTGCGCTCGCAAGAGCTTCATTGGTTGTGGACGGTCTTCTCGGTACGGGCGTGAAGCGCCCGGTGGAGGGCGTGATGGCTGCGGCGATCGACCGGCTGAATATGGTTTCTCGGGAAGACGATCGAACGCTGGCGGTTGTGGCGGTGGACCTTCCCTCGGGGCTGGACGCCGACAGCGGTGCTGTTTGGGGCGTGGCGGTCCATGCCGGCCATACTCTCTGTCTGGGGGCCGTGAAGCGTGGCTTGGTCGGTCGTGCCGCAGAACCATATACAGGCCGATTGGAATTGCTCGAGATCGGATTGAGCGATGCGGCGTGGACCGCCCATGGCGCGGAATTGCGCTGGAATGATCCCGATGAAGTTCGGGAGTTGCTGCCCCGTCGTTCGCTCGACGAGCATAAGGGTCGGGCGGGGCACGTACTGGTAGTCGGCAGCAGTGCCACATACCCGGGGGCTGGAATTCTCTGCGCACGAGGTGCCCTGCGGGGCGGTGCTGGGTTGGTCAGCCTGGCAATGCCTTCAGGCTTTGTCCCGGCAGCGGTATCGGCGCTACCGGAGGCGATGCCATTTGCTCGCGATTCGTTTTCCGATCTCCAGTGGCGCGATCGGCTGTCTCGAGTGGCGGCAGTTGTATGCGGCCCCGGGATGGGGACCGCGCCGGACGAACGACAGATTTGTCGCTGGCTCTTGCATCATGCTCGTCGTCCGCTGGTCGTTGACGCCGATGCGCTGAACTTCATGGGGGTCATGGATCGAACGCGGTTTGCGGAGGACCGGGAGGTGGTCCTCACGCCGCATCCGGGCGAAATGGCGAGGCTCTGCGGAGTTTCGGTGGCCGAGATTCAAGCAGATCGAGAAGCGTATGCTGGATGGTTGGCGGCGCGTTCAGGGGCCGTGGTCGTTTTGAAGGGAGCGGGCTCCTTGGTGGCTGACCCGGGCGGGGCGCTTTATCTCAATACGACAGGAGGTCCGTTGCTGGCCTCGGGCGGAACCGGGGATGTTCTCGCGGGGTTGATTGGCGCCCTGATGGCGCAGGGGCTGGACGCCCTGTCAGCGGCCCGAAGTGCCGTCTTTTTGCACGGGCTTGCAGGCGATCGGCTCGGAGATTGGCTCGGCGACGCCGGTCTGTTGGCCACGGATCTGGCAGATAGCCTGCCGCGGGCACGGGCGGAGCTTTTGGGGACGGCGGCGGCCCCACGTTCGTTGAAATAGACTCGAGGCTGATCGGGACCTTTTCGGTGCACGGATCGACGGGAATTGCTAAGGTTTTCCGTCGTGAGACTGGTCACTCGATCCGAGCAGGAGACCGAATCGCTGGGGGAAACTCTCGCATCGATCCTGCAGCCGGGCGCCATTGTGGGCCTCACAGGACCACTGGGCGCCGGAAAAACTGCATTTGTTCGGGGAATCGCTCGTGGTTGCGGCGTCGCGGAGGGCGTGGTCCACAGTCCGACTTTTCTCACAGCAGCCGAGTATGAGGGCCGCCCCAACGTGACCCACCTCGATCTCTATCGCCACGAGGAAATGCTTCCCGACGCCGATTGGTTGGCGGAAATCCTCGATGGAGACGGCATCGCGGTGGTTGAATGGTTTGAACGACTGGCAGCCGAGCGCCCTCCGGAATCTCTCGAGGTTTCAATGGCCTATGGTGATTCGGACGATATGCGGGTCCTGGAGTTCCGCGCCACAGGTGCTCGAGCGGAGCAGGTACTCGGAGATTTTGCCAGCAGGAGGGCCTCGTGAGCGGCCAACTCGTAGTCCAAAAGTTCGGCGGAACCTCGGTCGGATCCGTCGAGCGGATTCAGGCTGTCGCTCGGCGCGTTGCCAGCCGCGCGCGGGCAGGCGACAGGGTCGTTGTCGTCGTGTCGGCGATGTCGGGCGAGACCAACCGACTGCTGGGTCTGGTTGCGGAGCTCTCGGGTAATCCTTCCCGTCGTGAGTCGGATGTTGTCGTCGCCAGCGGAGAACAGGTCTCGTCGGCACTGCTGTCGATCGCGGTCGAGGCGGAAGGCGTGCCCGCGCGCTCGTTCCTTGGCCACCAGATTCGGGTCGAGACAGACGATGCCCACGGGCGGGCTCGGATTCGTTCGATCGACGCTGAAAATCTTCTGCAGGCCCTGGCGCAGGGGCAGGTTGTTGTGGTTGCCGGGTTTCAGGGCTGTGATGCTGCGGGTAATATTACGACATTGGGGCGTGGGGGTTCGGACACGAGTGCGGTAGCAATCGCGGCAGCGATCGGCGCAGATGTCTGCGAGATCTTCACAGACGTCGATGGCGTTTATACGACCGACCCACGGATTGTACCTCACGCTCGCAAGTTGGACCGAATCAGTCAGGAAGAAATGCTTGAACTCGCGAGTCTCGGCGCGAAAGTTCTGCAAATACGGTCTGTGGAGTTTGCCAAACGTTACGACGTGCGTGTGCATGTCCGATCCAGTTTCAATGAAGAGCCCGGTACCTTTGTCGTACCGGAGGAGGCTCGCATGGAAGATGTTCTCGTGTCTGGAGTGGCCCTCGATCGGGATCAGGCAAAAATCAGTCTCGCCTCAGTTCCGGATCGACCCGGATTAGCGGAGAAAATCTTCTCGCCGATAGCGGCGAGCGGTATCATTGTGGACATGATTATCCAGAATGGTGGCGCCGAGGGACACACGGACGTGACATTTACCTTGCCGCGCGCCGAGCTCTCGGAAGCCCTCGCGTTGGTCTCGAAAATCGGTGAGGATATTGGCGCGGGGGACGTGCGGGGAGAATCCGATATCGTCAAGGTATCGGTCGTTGGTCTGGGCATGCGAAGTCATGCCGGCGTGGCCGCAAGGATTTTCGAAACGCTTTCTCGGGAAGGTATCAATATCCAGATGATCTCGACCTCCGAGATCAAGGTTTCGTTGGTCATTGATGAAAAATATGCCGAACTCGCGGTCCGGGCACTGCATGCCGAATTGGTCGAGAAAGAAAGTCCTTCATGAAGAGGATTCAAGTATACGATACGACCCTGAGGGACGGTTGCCAGGGTGAAGAAGTTGCTTTGACTGTCGAGGCCAAGCTCGCGATTACCGAACGCCTGGACGATTTTGGTGTCGATTATATCGAGGGTGGTTACCCGGGGTCGAACCCCAGGGATGCGGCTTTCTTCAAACCTGCATTGGCGCTTGGTTTGAAGAATGCGAAGATCACCGCCTTCGGATCCACCCGGCGGGCCAACGTGACGGCGGCCAAGGACGAAAATCTAGAACTTCTGAAACGGACAGGGGCTCCGGTCGCGGTGATTGTCGGGAAGACTTGGGACTTGCATGTGCGCGACGCCTTGCGGATTTCACAGGCCGCCAATCTGGAAATCATTCAGGACTCGGTCGCGTATCTGAACAAGAGTTTCGACGAGGTCATTCTCGACGCCGAACATTTCTTCGACGGATGGAAGGCGAATCCCGAATACTCTCTCGCATGCCTGCAGGCGGCGGCCGCGGGCGGCGCCTCACTTGTCTGCCTCTGTGACACCAACGGCGGCAGTATGCCCGTTGACATTCAGAAGGGTGTGGAAGCTGCGGCATCATCCATCGGAATCCCGCTCGGCATCCACTGTCATAACGACGGCGAGATGGCGGTGGCCAATTCGATTACGGCCGTCGAGGCGGGTTGCCTGCAAGTGCAGGGTACGATCAATGGGATCGGAGAGCGCTGCGGGAATGCGAATCTGATTTCCGTGATCCCGAACCTGCAGCTCAAGCTCGGCTATTCGCTGGTGCGTAAAAAGCAGATGACCGCACTGACGGATTTGTCTCATTTCGTCGACGAGATGGCCAACCGTGAGCCTGCCAAGCAGCAGGCCTATGTGGGGCAGAGCGCTTTCGCCCATAAGGGCGGATTGCATGTCTCGGCCGTGCGCAAGAACGCCGCGACCTATGAGCATATCCCGCCCGAGGCAGTGGGGAACCATCAGCGAATCCTGGTTTCCGATCAGGCAGGCCGCTCGAACCTGCTGTCGAAAGCCAAGGAATTCGGGATTTCCCAGAAAGTCCTCGAGCCCAAGGCGAAAGAACTGCTTCATGAGCTCAAGGCGCTGGAGCATCGCGGCTACCAGTTCGAGGGAGCTGATGCGTCATTCGAGCTTTTGCTGCAAAAAGCGATCAAAGGCGCGAAGCTCCGCCACTTTGAGCTCCTCGGGTTCCGCGTCATTGATGAGAAGCGCAACGAGGAGGACGCGCCGGTCTCGGAGGCGACGATCATGATCAAGGCACCGGATGGCACGATCGAGCACACCGCAGCCGTCGGCAATGGACCTGTGAACGCTCTGGACGGCGCTCTGCGAAAGGCGCTCGTCGGTTTCTATCCTGCAATCGAAGAGATGCGCCTGGTCGACTATAAAGTTCGCGTTCTGGAAGAGGGCGAGGGGACTCAGGCTGTGGTCCGCGTGCTGGTCGAATCCTCGGACGAGCACGCGCATTGGACGACTGTGGGTGTTTCGCACAATGTGATCGAGGCGAGTTGGCAGGCCCTGGTCGATGCGATTGACTTCAAATTGTATCAGGACGGAAAACGTAAGCCGCCCCGGAAAAGCAAGCCGGGTAAAGGGAAGACGCGTCGCTGATGAACATCTTCCAGCGAGCGCGGGAAGACGTTTTTGTGGCCTTCGAGCGGGATCCGGCCGCACGAACGGTGTTGGAGGTTCTGCTTTTTTATCCGGGATTGCACGCCTTATGGTGGCATCGTGCCGCGCATGCTCTTTGGGGTCGCAACTTCCGCCTGCTGGCGCGGCTGGCGGCTGCGGTGTCCCGGTTCCTGACCGGCGTCGAGATCCATCCCGGAGCCACGATCGGCTCTCGTTGTTTCATCGATCACGGCATGGGCGTTGTCATCGGCGAGACCGCGATTATCGGTGATGATGTATTGATCTACCAAGGTGTCAGTTTGGGCGGAACCAGTCTGGGCAAGGGCAAGCGCCATCCCACGATCGAAGATTTCGTCGTCGTGGGACTGGGCGCGGCGGTCCTTGGCCCGGTAACAATCGGGCGCCACAGTCGTGTGGGTGCCGGTAGTGTCGTTGTGGCCTCCGTTCCAGCACATTCGACGGTGGTTGGCGTGCCCGGACGTGTGGTGACTGAATCCGGGGAGCATTCGGATGCGGGCGAGCCGATGCTTAGTCTCGACCACGCGGCGCTTCCCGATCCTGTGGTGCGCGCGTTGACGGAGTTGCGGGAGCGAGTTGCGAATCTGGAGAGTGAGACCGGAGCCGATACCGAGCCGAGCGATTCTTCCGAACCTGACCGCGAACGCTGAATATGTACCTCGATCATAATGCAGGCGGGCGGATCCGAGCCGAGGTTGCAGCGGCAATCACCGACTGGCTCCAACAGCCCGTCGCCAATCCCTCGAGTCTTCATGCAGCCGGGCGCCGAGCTCGAGATGCTATGGAGGAGGCGCGCGATGAGGTCGCCCGCCTGGTCCGGGCCGCGCCCGGCGAAATCGTCTTCACGAGTTCGGGTAGCGAGGCCAACGGCCTGGCCATCCTCGGCGTGACACAGCCCGGTGATGCCATATTCAGCACGGCGATCGAGCATGCCTCGGTTCTTGGCGCGGTGAGTGCGGCCGAGGGCCTTGGTTGTATTCCCGGCTGGTTGCCGATGGATGCGCACGGTCGAGTCACTCCGGAGGCGGTCGTGAGCATGGCGAGCGGAGCACGTCTGGTCAGTTTGGGTTGGGGCAACGGGGAGACGGGTATCCTGCAGCCGTTGGCTGCGGTGGGCGCGGCGCTCGCCTCTTTGCCTCCCGACGAGCGCCCGCTCTTGCACAGTGATGCGGTACAGGTCGTCGGTTATGAAGAGATCGATGTCGGTTCCTTGCAGGTCGACCTGCTGACGCTTTCGGGTCATAAGCTGGGCGCACCCCCCGGAATCGGAGCGCTTTTTGTCCGGCGTGACCTCACCCTGATGCCACGCGTACACGGAGGCTCGCAAGAGCGCGAGCGCCGCGCCGGGACAGAGAACCTGCTCGGCATCATCGGGTTTGGAGTCGCCGCGAAGTTGGCGCGAGAGGATCGTCTGGAACGAGTTTCCCGGATTCGGCTTTTGCGAGAGCGCCTCTGGACAGTCTTGCAGGAGAATTGTCGCCCTATGGTTCGTTATGACCATGAGCCTTCCTTGCCCGGCACCTTGTCGGTAGGATTCACCGGTTTGCGGGGGGATGCGCTGCTGGTCGCGCTCGATGCTGTGGGCGTTGCAGCCTCGAATGGCTCCGCATGCGCGGCGGGAGCGCCGGAGCCATCTCATGTGCTAAGAGCTTTGGGACATGATGATGATGCCGCACGAAGCGTTCTGCGCTTCTCGTTTGGGAGCGATCTCGACTCCGACGCGATTGACCGAGCTGGGGCTGCCATTCGACAGGTGGTGGCTGATGCCCGTAGTCGGGGGGGATGCGCATGACGCCTACTGAAACTGCAGAAATTATCGATCGAATTCTGGGCAACTCACGGTGGAAAGCCGACCTTTTGGACCGCTATGAACCCGGTACGCGCCTTGTTTCCGCGATGTCTGGTGGGGTCGATAGCTCGGTGGCGACAGCGTTGCTGACGGCGGCAGGTTTCTCGGTCGTGGGTGTGTCCATGCGTTTGGGGACTTCCGGCGCCCGCGCCTCGGGTCATTCGGGTTGTTGCTCGCTTGACGACTTCGATGATGCCAGGCGTGTGGCGGCGTTACTCGATGTTCCGCATTATATTGTCGACCTGCGCGATGTTTTCGACGCCAAGGTGATGACGCCTTTCGTCGACACTTACCTTGCAGGCCGGACACCGAATCCCTGCACCCTCTGTAATCGCGATGTGAAGTTTGATGCGTTTTGGGATTATGCCCGCACCGCTGGTGCCGAGGCGGTGGCGACGGGCCATTATTGCCGGATTCTGAGGGGAGCCGACGGGCTGGAGCTTCATGCCGGCGAGGATCCGTCGAAGGACCAGAGCTATTTTCTGTTCACGCTTCAGGGTGAGGAGCTCGATCGGACGCTCTTTCCCGTCGGTGCCTTGGCGAAGGACGATGTGCGACGACTGGCCGAAGGGCTGGGTCTACCCGTAGCGAACAAGCCTGAAAGCCAGGATATCTGTTTTGTCTCTGGTCGTTCTTATGCGGAAGTCGTGGAAGAGAGAGCCGCTCGCGAACAACTCCGACCCGGTGCGATTGTGAACGAAGCGGGCGAGAAGGTCGGCACGCATGAGGGCGTCCACCGCTTTACGATCGGTCAACGCAAGGGACTGCCCGGTGGAGCTGCAGAGAAGCAATACGTAACCAGCATTGATGCGGAAAACGGCGAGGTCCGTCTGGGCACTGGACCCGCACTTTTGCGCGAAGAGTTGCTGGTGGACGGAGTCCGCTGGACGGGCTCCGCCTACTCGGGCGAGGCGGTGGTGCGATTGCGTCATCGCCATGATCCCGAACCGTGCCGCCTCATCCCCGATTCGGCAGGCGTTCGTGTCGAGCTGGATCAACCGGTGCGCGGGATTACACCCGGGCAGGCCGCGGTCTGGTACCACGGGACGCGAGTTCTTGGCGGCGGTTGGATCGCCTCCTCGTGAGCGATGGTCAGGCCAGGATGGAGGAGCTGGAGTCAGCGATCGGGTACGCCTTTGGCGATCGACGTTGGTTGACAGAGGCGCTCGTGCATAGCTCGACGACGGGCGGCGCAGAGCCGGATAACGAGCGTTTGGAATTTCTCGGTGACGCGGTGGTCGGCCTCGTTGTGGGCGATCTCTTGCAACGGACTTGGGGGTCAGCGGATGAAGGTCGCCTTTCACGTCGTCGCGCAGGGCTAGTGAATGCACGATCTCTGGCGGACCAGGCCCGAGCCATCGATCTCGGGAGTCATCTGACTCTCGGCCGCGGTGAGGAAAAGACAGGCGGTCGAGAGAAGAACTCGATCCTTTCGGACGCCTACGAGGCCCTGGTCGGAGCGGTCTATCGCGATGGCGGTTTCGCGGCGGCTTTCAAGATTCTCGAGACGGCATTCGCCGAAGCGATTCGAGCACCTCTCGGAGACGGTGGAGCCGAGGCGAAAACACATTTGCAGGAATTGACCCAGCGGGTTTTTCAGCAGACGCCGAGCTACGAGTTGTTGCGTGCCCTCGGTCCCGACCACTCCAAGGAATTTGAAGTTATGGTGACGATCGAGGGGAAGACTCTCGGACGAGGCCTGGGGTCGAGCAAGAAGGCTGCCGAACAGGCGGCCGCCCGCGAAGCTCTTTCCGAATTGGCCCGACAGAGTATTGGAGAAGAAAAATGAGCGAGAGTACGCCGAGGTCAGGCTTTGTCGCTCTGGTCGGCCGAACGAATGCCGGTAAATCAACGCTTCTGAACCGCGTTCTCGGCCGCAAGCTGGCGATCGTTACGCCCAAGCCGCAGACGACCCGACATCGGATCCTCGGTGTCGAGAGTCGAGGTTTGACCCAGTTCATCTTTGTCGACACGCCCGGAATGCACAACGCACAGAACCTTCTGGGCGAGCGGATGATCAAGGTTGCGAACCAGAGCCTCTCGGATGCGGATGTAGTTTTATGGGTGATCGACGCAGCTGCAGGTCTTCGGGAGGAGGACCGCAAGGCGCTTCCTCGTCTCTCGAGCGACAAGCGTCCGGTGGTCGTCGCGCTCAACAAGATGGATCAAATCAAGCGCTCCCAGCTCCTCCCCTTGCTCGAGGAGCTTGGTACGCTCGTTCCTGACAGGCACGTGGTTCCGGTCTCGGCTTTGACGGGCGAAAACCTGGAAGACCTGCTGAATACAATTGAGGGAGTTTTGCCGGAATCACCTCCGCTGTTTCCGGGCGACTTTCAGACGGATCTTCCCGAGAAGTTTTTCGTCGCCGAAATGGTGCGCGAACAATTGCTGCTGGAAACGCATCAGGAAGTGCCCTACCAGACGGCCGTTCGGATCGACTCGTTCGAGGAAAGGCCGGGAAAAAACCTCGTCGTGATTGAAGCGCAGATTATTGTCGCCAGGACGACCCAGCGCGCGATCGTTTTGGGGGACAAAGGATCGCGCATCAAGCGAGTGGGCCAGCGGGCACGTAAGGAATTGGAGCAATTCCTCGGCGTGCGCGCGTATCTGGGGCTTCATGTGAAAGTCGATGCCGGGTGGTTTGCCCGCCCCCGAAGCCTGTCGGAGCTGGGCCTGTGAATACGCGACCTTTTGTTGTGGCGATCGCCGGCCGTCCGAATGCGGGGAAATCCACGCTCTTTAATCGTTTGTTGGGACGTCGTCATGCGATCGTTCACGAAACGGCTGGCGTAACTCGCGATGAGAATCGAGCCTTTTTCGAGAGAGAAGGTCTCGACTTCGAGATGGTGGATACCGGCGGGATCGAGCAGGGCGGGGTGGACGGGTCGCTGGGCAAGCGCGTTGAAGCTCGCAGTCTTGAGGTTTTACGGGAAGCCGATTTGATCATCTATCTCGTGGATGGTGCGGCGGGGGTTGCGCCGGCCGATAGGGAAGTCGCAGGCAAGATTCGGGAACTCGGGGTGACGGTCGTCCTCGGTGTGAATAAAGTCGATGGTGGCGGCCATAGCGCTCGGGTCTGGGATTTTGCCGAGCTCGGGATGGACCGGTTGATCGGAATGTCTGCCGAGCACGGTCGCGGGATCCATGAGCTCTGGGAGGCGATCGAGGAGTGCTACACCGAAGCGGGTTTTGGTGGAGATCCTGAAGACGATGATTCTCCGGAAGCTCGCTTGCCTCAGGTCGCTCTGATCGGTCGTCCGAACGTAGGGAAGTCGTCCCTGCTGAATTATCTGGCTGGTTTTCAACGATCTCTGGTTGACGACGTTGCCGGAACGACACGCGATGCAATCGATACGGTCGTGACCATTGAGGATCGGTCGTATCGGTTTGTCGATACGGCAGGATTGCGTCGGAAGGCTCGTATCGAGGAGGATATTGAAGGCTACGCGGCGAGCGCTTCGGTGCGTGCTTTGGTGCGCGGCAAAGTCGGCATTCTTTTGTTGGATGCCGAGCAGGGGGTCACCGATCAGGACTTGCGTCTTGCGGATCTGGCTTGGCGCAAGGGCCGTGGACTGGTGATTGCCGTCAACAAGATGGACCTCACGCCGCGTCTCGCAGCTGAGCAATGTCACGAGCAGATCGCGAACCTGCTGCCGCAATGGCCGCCGCTGCCGCTGGTGCAAATCAGCGCAAAGACGGGGCGGGGGATTCCGACTCTGATCCGAGCGCTCAATCAGGTTCTCGACGCTTTTGAGAGAAGACTGGGCACATCCGACCTGAATCGGCTGGTCGAGACGGCGGTAGACGAGAACCCGCCGCCACTATCGGCCCGCAAGCGGCCCATGCGGATTCTCTACGCGACGCAGGCACGGACTTCGCCCCCGGAGGTGGCCTTGTTCACCACAGGCAGCGAGGAGTTGCCTGAAAACTGGCAGAGATTTCTCGTCCATCGACTGCGCGAGGCTGCCGGGTGGGTCGGGGTGCCCTTACGGCTGCGCGTGCGCACCAAAAAGGGCAAAAATCCCTTCGTTCAGGAATGAAGCAGGTTTCTTGAAATCTCACCCTAGCCGTTTTCGTAAATCCTCCGTTATAAAGGAGGACGATGAAAAGCCTCTGGTCAGATCAGGAAGCGCAGGAATATCGCGAACGCTATAAGGAATGGGGAGAGGATATCGCCCTTCGGGTCTATACATCTCGCCTGATCGGGCGCGATGACGACTTGGTAATGCATGGCGGTGGGAACACCTCCGTGAAGACGCTCCAAACCGATATTCTGGGACGAGAGATCGAATCGCTTTGCGTGAAGGGGTCCGGC
>JAQWJE010000053.1 GCA_029248525.1 Candidatus Binatia bacterium | reverse complement strand
CGAGTTTGCGTCGAGCAATTTCAGCGTCCAGACCCTCGGCGCGCCCTTTGTACGCGACCTTTCGGGCGACTACCTGCTGCGGGACTTCCCCGAGCCCGGCGATGATGCCGTGATCGAATGGCAGCAGGGCAAGCAAGGCTTCGGCGTTGTGCTTTCCGAGACCGGTGGACCGACGCCGACACCGGCTCCGACACCAACGCCGGCACCGACACCGGAGCCGACGCCTCCCGACACAGACCCCTTCAGCAGCATGAAACCCGACGATGCCTTCTGCGACCCACGAGCTTATGCGATGGAGGTCCTGGGGGGACTCGAGACTTTCGAGGTCGACAGCGTGGGGTGTAACTACCTCACGGTGAGCCAGCCCTCTCGCCTTTCCCTGCGCCAAGGCGACAAACTCTACTTGCGGCTGGTTCATTTCCCGATCACAGCCCCGACCGGTACCGAGGCCTATATGGCAATCCAAATCGGCGACCAGCCCATCTGGGAAGTCGTGATTCCCCTCCCCGCCAACACCAGCGTGGCGAATCCCGTACCCTATACTCTCTATCTCAATGGCGAGAATGGTGTGCCGGCCGAGATCCCCGTGGACTTCGATGCGCCAGCAGGCACCCCGATCTACTTCCACTTCCAGAATCACGGCGAGAACACCTACAACGTGGTGAACATCAATCGCGGATCGAGTGATATATCCCCTTCGCTCGTTGACGCGACTCGATGGGAGGTCGTCAGCCAGAACGTTCCCGTCCCGGAGGATTACACACCTCTGGAGTAGGACCTGCCCCATATCCTGCGAGAAGCGTGCCGGTGAGGGAAAACCGCTCGAGATGGTTCAGGCGTCGCAGAGGTTGCGCAGCTTGTCCATGGTCTGCACGCGCTCGGCCGTGCTGTCGCCGACCAAGCTGACGTTGAGCGAGGTCACGCCAGAATCACGATAGGCCGCGATCCGTTCGCGCACAAAGCTCTCCGGACCGATGAGCGTGGTCTCTTCGATATACGACGCGGGAACCGCCGCCGCGGCTTCCTTCTTCTTGCCCGAAAGATAGAGGTCCTGAATCAGTGCCGCCTCCTCAGGGTAGCCGCAACGAGAAAAAATGTCGTTGTAGAAGTTCTTCCCACGCGCGCCCATGCCGCCAACGTAGAGTGCGGTGCCGTGGCGTCCCGCGTTGCGCAAGGGCTCGAGGCCCTCGCCAATCCCCACCGCACCGCCGGCGTGAATGTCGAGCGGAGCGCGCGAGGGATCGCGCTTGGCGCGTCCACGCGCGAGCGCATCCCCCCAGACCACGTGCGCCTTGTCTGGGTGGTAGAAAACCGGCAGCCAGCCGTCAGCCAGCTCCGCGGTCTGCGCCACGCTGCGCGGGGCCAGAGCCGCAACCACGATGGGAATATCCTCGCGCACGGGATGGGTCAGGATCTTCAGAGGCTTGCCGAGCCCGCTTCCCTGCCCCTCGGGTAGCGGCAGGGGATAGTGCTTGCCGTCGTTGGTCACGATCTCGCGACGCCAGACCTTGCGACAGATCTCGATCACTTCGCGAATGCGAGGCACCGGGGAGTCGAAGGGGACTCCATGGAAGCCTTCGATGACCTGCGGGCCGGAGGTACCGAGCCCGAGCACCGCGCGGCCCTCGGAAAGAAAGTCAACGCCGGCAGCCGACATCGCCAGCAGACTCGGCGTGCGGGTATAGATCGGAAGGACACCTGAGGCGATCTGCACGCGCTCGGTCTTTGCCGCCAGATAACCCATCTGGCTTACCGCATCGAAGCCGTAGGGCTCCGGCACCCAGACGCTGTCGAGCCCCGCCTTTTCGAGTTCCTGAATTTCCTCGACGGCGCTGCGCATGCCGGCCGCGTAACTGAGCATTGTTCCGATCTTCATGAACCCATCCTTAGCAGACTGCGTCGGCCTATCGCATCCACGCAGGACGAGGCCGCCCGACGCGAGCCCGACGCGGTCTCGAAGCGAATCCAGCGCGAGGCCAAGGCAAGGCCAGCGCGAGGGCTATGTGCACGGACTTGCTAGTACTGACACTCGCAGACACCGGTTTGCGCGATGCAGGTCCCGCCACAGACCGAGCACGGCGCTCCGGCCGCACACGGCCCCGCCGAACAAACGCCCGCACTGCAGGTATCGGTGCGGGTACAGAGGATCCCGTCGCAGCTGGCCGCCCCATCGGGCTTGTAGGCACATGATTTTGTGCAGCAACTACTGCCGGTGCCGTTGAGATTGCCGTCGTCGCATTGCTCGGCTGCCTCGACATTGCCGTTACCGCAGACCCCCTGACTACCGATCACATAATTGCCGTCAGGGATGCGCGTGGGCAGCCCATAGGCCGGGTCGGTGAGCAGCGCCTGCAGTGTCGGGTCAGTGGAGGTGAGCAAGGCTGCCATACACGGCTCCCACTCATGACTGATGTCGTCGCAGCGCCCAGCTTGTGCGCCCAGCCATGAGGTCAGCCCCCAGTAGAAGTATTCGGCCGCATGGCAATCGTATTCGCAGGTCTCGTCGTCGTAGTGGTACCAGGCCGAGGCCGGGTATTGGTTGGGCGTGCCATTGAAATAGCCGCCCCGGGCGGTGTCCATGGCATTGCTCAGCGCACTGCCGCGCACCATCCGCAGGGCCGGATACACCGGCGCAAATCCCGCGGTATGGACCAGATGCAGGACTTCTTCCAGACTGGCATCAAAGCCGTCTGAGGGATTGGTCTCGTTGCCCAGGCAATCCTGCATGAAGCGATCGTCGAGCGCATTGGTATCAAAAATGCCCGAGGACTCCAGCTGGTTCACATTGCGAAACATCACCAATGTGGCCTTGCGGTCGACCATGGCGGCGACCACAGCAGGCTGGTCGGCCACGCCGTCTTCGTTGCCGTCGAGGTACTCGGCCATGACGCTGGCCGCGTGCAGGATCTTGGCATCGGTCACCGATGAGCTGCCCACGATCTCGACCCCGAAGACCATCACGCGCTTATTGAACCATGTGGAGAGGACATCGCTCTGCGGAATCGATTCCACCGTCAGGCTGCTGGCAAACGCGGCCTGAAGCGGTGCGAACAGGATCAGAGCCGCCAACAAAAGGAATGGTTTGATCGAGTTTGCAAATCCCATGCGCCAGCACCTACCACAGATCGAGCTTCAGATAAGCCTATTTTCGCACCGCCTGCGTCGCCTTTGGGCCCGGTTGCGGAGCCATCTAATCAGGAAAAGCCGTTTCTAACGAGAACCTGTCTCGACCACACAGTCGGTATCGATCCCGCCGGTTTGGATCGTGTTATTGCCCTCGATGATGGTGTCGGTCCCCTGGTTACAGACATCGGTGCGGTTGCCAACGATGGTATTGCCGCTCAGAGTTGTCGCTTCCGGCGCCAACAAGGCCAGCCCGGCCGCAATCGCGGCTTCCGAATAACCGCAAAACGAAGCCGCCTCATCCCAGGTGCCGCCGAACCAGAGGCAACGATCTTCGCCATCGTTCGGCAAATCAAAACGACAGGTCTGCGATCCGGAATCCCAACTTCCCGATGCCAGATCATCGCAGTCTTGTTCGGTGAAGCCTCCGGTCGTCACAACGCACACGCCACCGCTCGCATTGGTATCGTTGCTGGTCCAATACTGGCAGCTTGAGGAATCATTGCTGGTATAGAGCTTCCACTCATCGCGCCCCGAGTCATAACCGCAGTAGATCGGGCACGAGTCTCCCGGATCCGAGCCCGATGCGATCGCGACGCCTTCGCCGTGATTCCCCTGAACGTAGTTATCTGCGATCAGAGTGTTCTGGACTTTGGCCGGGCTGGAGTCCATCGACCCCACGTCCTCTCCAACGCCGAGAACGATGCCGCTCGTACCATTGCCCAGAACATAGTTGTCTCGGATTTCGTTGTTCCATGAACCCGGAGGCAGTCCCGCTTCCACGAAATCTCCGTCATTCACGCGAACGTGGATCCCGCTGTAGCTGTTGGTCCGCAGAAGGTTTCCGCGAAGGATATTGTTGCTTCCCTGCATTTCGATCCCGGCATTGTAGGAGCGATTACCGACGGACTCGACCAGATTTCCTTCGACAATAGCCCCCGTTATATCCAGGTCCATCCCCGATTCCGTACCCAGCCTCAGGACATTGTGGCGAATGATTGCCCGAAGCGAGACCTGACCACTGTTGCGGCCAAATCGAATCATCTCGCGGCTTCTCTTGCTTCCGAGAACCAGGTTGCCCTGCACAACCATGTCATCTGACGCTGTGACCTTGATCGCCCCCTCGCAGTCGAGGAGAAGGTTCTGGGTAATGACGCCATTCGCCCCTACGACATCAAGGCACTCGTAGTCGTTGGTGCCAGCGATGGCGTTGCGAGAAATCCGATAATCTTCGCCCTTCACTTCGATGCCATCGGTATTGACGAGGATATTCTCCTCCATCACAACATCATCTCCTACAATACGAATCCCGTACTCCGACGAAGCGTTGAGCAGCGCTGTCGATCGAATGGTCGTATTGTGGTTGCCGCCCACGACATCTCGCTCATTGGGGCCGGCATCATAGTCCCAGTCGCGCGGCACCGCGCTCCCGATCATCCGGCTATTGGCGCGGAAGCATATATTGGAGATCGTCGTACCGGTCACATCGGGGTTAATGGCAACACCATACAACCCGTGCCGGATGGACAGATGCGACAAAGTTGTGTCGTTTGCTTCCACGCGAATTCCACTCTCGCTTGGCGGCTCCTCGGTGCGACCGCAGCCCCGCAACTGGCAACTCTCGACCATCACGCCCGGACAGGTCGTGAGGAAGATCTTTTGCCGGGCGACTTTTGCAAGCGTCTTGATTTCTTTTTTCAGTTCCTTTCCGTTGGCGTAATTCTTCAACCAAGTTTTCGCGTCGTCGTCCTTGAGCGTAAGTGCTGCCTTGACGCCTCCGAATCCGACCCGGTTGAGAATCTTGTCCAATTCCCCCGGTACCGATCCTGTGAGGGTGAGGCCCGGCGTCTCCACGATGACGCCCTCGTTGTAGGCGCTGCCGTCGGCCTTGGGATGGATCGTGATCACATCGCCGGTCGCGGCTTCATCGACAGCTTCCTGGATCGTCGCGTAGCACGCAACGTCGGCGGGATTGACGCAAAGTTCCGCTGCGTTGGAGGGGGTCGAGAAAGCGGCGGCGAGAAACACGCCGGCGAGCGCGCAAAGAAATCCTGGTTTCCAAATCATGGGGTCGGTTCTCCGGTCGGTAGGTAGGTTGATAGGTAGGTTGCTGAGTAGGTTGCTGAGTTGGTTGAGGGGTAGACTGCCGGGTTTTCGCGCTCAGGTTCTCAGAGCGCCAACGCGATAAACCTGAATTCAAGCCAAGAAATTAGAGGAATCCCGAAATCCGTTCAAGTTGGAATTTTGGCGATTCAGGCTGTCCAGACCGAAAATCCCTCGATTACGCTGGTGTTTCCCGTGGCCGACCCATGGCAAATCCCCGCCATTGCGCTAGAGATCCCCGAAAAGGAGTCCGCAATGCTGGAAGTGAACGAATATTTTGACGGGAAGGTGAAATCGATCGCCTTCCAGACAGCCACCCTGCCCGCCACCGTCGGCGTCATGGCACCCGGAAACTACGAGTTCGACACCAGCAAGAAGGAAGTCGTCACCGTGGTCTCGGGCCTGATGACCGTAAAGCTGCCGGGCGAGGATACCTGGCAGGACTTCCAGCCCGGCGATTCGTTCACCGTGGCCGCCGGCCAGGTCTTCCACCTGCAGATCGCCGTGGATAGCGCCTACCTCTGTACTTACGAGTAAGCGGACTGCGCAACGCTGCCGCGCCGCAGCCGACTTCAAAGCCGCCTGCCAATTTGCGTCGGCAGGCGGCTGCATCGCTCAGCGCCGAATCGAGGCGCCGAAGACGATGGCTTTCGAGCCGTCAACTGCGAGCCCGGCGTATTCCCATCGGATCCGGTTCTCGCCAAGAAAAAGACCGGTCACCAAACCGGCAGAGCCACCATTGGGAGGTAATCCGATCTCGACCACCGAGCTTTTGGTGCCATCGGCATAGAGCACGCCGAGGACTGGCTCGGAGCCACCGATCTCCCCGTTGCTCCATTCGTTTGCCCCACCAAACAAGCAGCCCTGTTGCGAGTCGACCCGCAAGGTCATGCCGAGATTCTCAATCGTCGACGCGTCGCCCTGCGTGTCGACGGTAAAGGCCTCGTAGCGGCCCGATTCCCAATTTCCGAGCATGTCCGGACAGGCGTCTTCCATCTGAACGTCACCCGAACGCGATAATTTCGAGCGGAAGACAATCCCGTAATCGCCGCGAATCGCCAAGCCGGTGTAGGCCCATTCCATCTCGCCGTCGACCAGGCGCGCCCGAATCTCGGCACTGGTGCCGTCGATCGGATGCGGGCCGAGTTCTACGATCGACACAAATTCTGCGTCTTCATGGATCACGCCGGCCACTACTTCTCGGCCTCCGATCTCGCCGTTGGACCAGACGTTGTAGCCGCGAAACGTGCACCCAACCTGTTCTTCGATCTCGAGTACCATCGAGAGACCTTCAATCACGGTCTCGGCGCCCGAGGCGTCCCGGCGCAAGGCCTGATACTCACTCGAGCGCCATTCGCCCGAGATGTCCGGGCATACGGTGGAGTCCACCGTATTCTCGCGTGACAGAACTGTACGAAACACCGTCGCGATGCGGTCGTTATCGCGCAGGCCAACATAGCTCCAATCCATATGATCGCCGCGCAACTTGCCGGCAACGCGACCGGTCGTAACATCCTCGGGTGTTGTAGGTAGCTCCACAAGCGTCACGCCATCGTCGCCTTGATGGATCAGCCCGGCCACGTACTCCGCGCGACCAAACTCGCCATTGCTCCAACGATTCACAGCACGAAAGCTGCAGCCACCCTGTTCGGTGATCTCGAGCGTCATCAAGGTGTCGGGCAGCTTTCGATTCTCGCCATCGGAAGTCACCCCGAAGGCGTTGTAAGTGGATGATGACCACTCGCCCACCAGATCCGGACAATCGGGAACGGAACTCCCGCTGCAGGAGGCCAGCATCAGAGCGCAAAGCAACGGAGCCGCCTTTCGGAAATTCCCAGTCCACATTCGTGAATTCATCCAGTTCGTCATCATTTCTCCTTTGCTCCGGAAATCGCAGGCACGGCTCGGTGCTTGACCGCAAACGTGGCGACTCTTTACCAGCGACAGCCCCGAAACGCAGACAGACGGGCGACCGATGCAAACTCAAGCTACCCCGCAGCATTCACGGGGCAGCCGACATGCCCGGTCGGTCACGGACACACCTTCTTGCAACCTGGATAGATCCAACTAGGGTGCGGAAGTCGATTTTCCTGTGATCGTCCCGGTATCCCTGAATTTCTGCACCGAATGCCCACCCGCCGGAGAGCCCCTTTTTCGAGAAAGAGACCTTCATGAAGAAATTCCTCGGGACGACCGTCCTTATCGTAATCGCAGCCATCGCTATCGGTGGCATTTTCTTTCGGGAGCGGTTCGAGCGCATCTACATGGTCGCGACTCTTTTCAGTGGCGCTGAACAATATCAAAATTTCCATCGCACCAGAGAGTTTTATCCCACATCGGAAATGCTGCCGGCGGACGCACCCTACGTCTTCCCGACCGGCATAGGCCTCCAGCTTCCGGCGAGCTTTCCCTATCGGGGCAAGTCGATTTCCGTCGATGATTTTTTAAGCGAAACTGATACCGCGGCTTTGCTGGTTCTGCACGAGGGAGAAATCCAATTCGAGGAGTACTGGCTTACCGGCGGCCCCGAGACGCCGTGGCTCTCCATGTCGGTTGCCAAGAGTTTCATCTCCGCACTGGTCGGCATCGCCGTGCATGAAGGGAAAATTCAAAGCATCGAGGATCCCATCACCCGCTACGTGCCCGAGCTCAAGGCTTCGGCCTATGATGGGGTCCGGATTAAAGACATCCTGCAGATGTCTTCGGGTGCCCGTTGGAACGAAGACTACAGCGATCCGAATTCGGATATCAATCGCTTCGCGAAGATCTTTGCCTGGGGGGGATCCACGGATGAATTCACCAAGTCACTCGAGCCGGAAAACGAACCCGGCACCGTCGCTCGGTACAATTCCGCAGACACGCAGGCGCTGGGCATGCTTCTCGTCCGAGCGACCGGACAGCCCATCACCGATTATATGTCGGAGAAAATCTGGTTACCGATGGGGGCTGAGTCTTCGGGCTACTGGCTTCTGGACAACGAGAACATGGAAATGGCTTTCGCCGGACTCAATGCAACCGCGCGTGATTATGCGAAACTCGGAGAGATTTACCGGCTTGGCGGCCAGTTCAATGGCACGCAGATCGTCCCCGCCGACTGGACCCGCGCTTCGGTCACGCCAGATGCCCCACATCTGCAACCGGCCGAGGGAAATACCATGTTCGGTCTTGGCTACGGCCACCAGTGGTGGGTGCCGGCCGGCACGGAAGGCGAATTCTCAGCAATCGGTGTCTATAACCAGTTCATCTTCGTCAACCCGCTCAGGAAAACCGTGATCGTGAAACTATCCGCGAACAGTGACTACGGAGAGACTGCCAGCGAGGAGAGCTACCGGGAGCATGAGACCATCGCCCTATTCCGAGCGATCACCAAATCCATCAGCGATTGAATCCCCACCTCTCGCCCAACTCGTCCGAGCGACCGAGCTTTTCAAATCGATCTTGCCTCGCTCGTTCTAACCATTCGTCGATACAGCGACGCTGCTTGAGCCACGTAGCACTCCGTCGGCGTCGCGGAATTCAACGTAAATCCGATTCTGTGCGGCGTCGAGCGGCACAGAGCCTCGCGCTGTCACAAAAATGGAAAACGTCGGGGTC
Organism: Candidatus Binatia bacterium; assembly: GCA_029248525.1. NCBI lineage: Bacteria > Candidatus Binatota > Binatia (SeqCode) > Binatia bacterium. The sequence continues at coordinate 58,527 of JAQWJE010000053.1, read as the reverse complement.
GCACCGGCGCCCATCGTCAAACTTGCCACGCTGCCCGGAGGGGAAAGGCAAACCGCTGTCAGCGGGTTCGACTCACAAATCACTACATTCAACGGCAGGTTAGCACTCGACGCGCGCGCCGTGACATTCATGGGCGAAGCCGAACCCAGATTAATCGATGCGGTGACAAAAGCCGACGCCGCCGACGAACCCGCAATTTCGAGAATCCCGTTACCACTCCCCGTCAGCGCCAGGGCCACAACATCGGGCACCGGTGCCGCGGAGGCTGAAAGCAGCAGGGTATTGATTCCCGGGTAGATGGTCGCCGCCAAGGAATTCTCGCAGTCAAAAATCAGCTCGACCTCCGTCGGTGCCACGGGTTCATCGGCCACAATTCGGAAAACCCACGTCGAGGCCCCGCCTGCCGGAATCTCGATTGCGGGGTTGGCCTCGCTGATAATCGCATTCGTTGCGGGGTCGGTCTGCCAACTCGTCAGCGTCGCAGGAATCTCGCTCCCCAAAGTCAGGGTGCAGGACTGCCCTGCGCCATCCCCGGCGTTCAAAATCGTCGCGAAGGCAGTTGCACCATCACCGACCTGAACCGAGCGGCTGGTCGGCAGGATCGACGAGACGAGCAGCGGGTTGCCCTGCGGAGGCTCTGTACCGTCGGGAAGGAGATAATTCGCAACGAGTTGGTATTCACCGCCGACGAACGAGTAGCGGGTCGCTCGCGCGGTCCAACTGCCCGGCTGCGGGGCAAAGATTTCATCGCAGGACTCAACGACGCTATCTCCCTCAGAAGAACATATGATCGTGTTCGGGTCGGCATCCCGCCAAACCTCCAGATCGAAATCAGTAAATCTCAAGTCCGATCCGTTATCCAGATAAACCGCTTGCTCGCCATTGAGAGTAACCATCAGACGTGAGGCTCCGGCAGGTACCACGAAAGAGTGTTCTTCGGAGTCGAACGAACCCTGACCGAGATCCACTAAATTCGACAACCAGTAGTTACTCTGCGCGCCTGACTCGCCCGCTTGGAGGAAAGGACCACAGGCCGCGGTTGACAGGTCCGCTGCGGACGCTGCCGCCAGGAAGGAAGCCACAGAGGCGGTTGCCGCATAATGACTCTGGCTCGGCGGCGCACAATCCCCGGCGTCGTCAGCATGGAAGGAAGCGATTCCAGCAACCTCCAGAGTACCACCCGACTCAACCAGAAGAGGTGCGCCCGAATCAGCATCACACGGTGCCGAATTATCACCTGGCTGACCCAGCGGTTCCGCGAAATCCGTACAAATCTGCGTATCTGTCGTGAAAGCACAAGCCGCGACTTCGACGTCACCCGAGCGTTTGATCCCCGGCCTGCCGAGAGCGGTCCCCGCACCCCCAACCCCGAAGCCCACAATCTCGCCAGCGGTTCCGACCGCCGGCGCAGCACCGGACGCCAAAGGCATCGGGCGAATCCCGTCCACCGGGACCCCTAATCGCAGCACCGCAACATCCGCATCGAAGTTATCTGCTGGATCGTAGTCCGGGTGAACTTCGATCGAAGAAATCACCCGTATCCCGAGGTTCGAGAAGAAAGCTCCAAACTCACTGGCGTCCGGCGCGTCGATTTCGCCCGGTTGGCAATCGGCCCCGTTTGCGATTCGGTTGATCGGATCGCAGACGCAATGAGCCGCCGTAACCGCAGTTGAGCAACCCACCAGAGTCACCGTGCACGTACCCAATCCGTCAGAAGCCGGTAGTTCAGGAGCCAGATACTCGAGCAATTGGCCGACGCCGGGGAATTCCGAACTCGGACTGCCGTTGATAATGCCAGGGGCCTCAGGCTCCGCGGCGCGCCCGACCTCCGCAAACATCAAAGAGAGGGCCAAGCCAAGGATCACCAGCGAAAATCTTCCATCCACTTTGCTCACAAAGACGGTTTATCCCAATTCCCGGGTAAACACCAAGAATTACGCCGATAAAGGCAACCTAGCGAATGCCAAAACGCTCGGCAGGCGCAGACGACATTGCGGGTGGCACATCAACCGCGAGGAGGTCCGAAGACAACCGGCATTATCGAATATGGAGGACTTTGGTATTACAAAACTCGCGAATGCCCTCGGCCGAGCTCTCTCGACCGAAACCGCTTTGTTTGATTCCGCCAAACGGCAGGCGCGGATCCGAGGAAACAAAGGTGTTTACCGCGCAAGTCCCGGCTTCGAGTTCCTCCCGAGCCAGCCGCTCTCCCTTGGCGACATCCGCCGTGAAAACTGCTGCGCCGAGACCGAAGGGAGTATCGTTGGCCATACGAACTGCGGCGGCCTCGCCATCCGCGCAAAACAGGCTGAGTACCGGACCAAAAATCTCCTCACGGTCCGCAGCAGATCCCCGCGGGATATCGCGCAAGACCGTAGCCGGGTAGAAGAATCCAGGTCCAGCCGGAATCTGCCCCCCCATCAGGCATGTCGCCCCATCCGAGACGGTGCGAGTGACCTGTTGGTGGACCGTCTCGCGAAGGTCACTCCGCGCCAGAGGGCCAAGTTTCGTGGTGCTCAATCTTGGATCACCGCAAAGATATTCCGATACCCGCTCGAGCACACGAGCCTCGAAGGCATCGTAAATCGAGTTCACGGCGATCAGGCGCTTCGGTGAAACACAGACCTGCCCCGAGACCAGCATGCGCAGGTCCACACAGCAGTCGGCTGCGTGGTCGAGATCCGCATCCTCCAGAATCAGGTACGGGTCGTTGCCCCCGAGTTCCAGAACCACCTTCTTCAAGTGACGGGCAGACTCTACCGCAACCGCCCGGCCGGCGCTTCCACTTCCTGTAATGGTCACGGCCGCGACATTCGGATCCGCGATCACCCCGGCCGCTTGCGCATCCTCGATCACCAGGGATGCGAATACATCTTCCGGGAGACCCGCATCACGAAACAAGCTCTCGATCGCCAGCCCCATACCGGTGGAGATTGGCGCGTGACTCAGGACCGCAGCATTGCCGGCCATCAAGTTCGGCGCGGTAAAGCGTGTCACCTGCCAAAGGGGAAAGTTCCACGGCATGATCGCAAAGACGACCCCGAGTGGTCGGTAGCAGACCATGCTTCGGCTCATTTCGGTCGCCACCTCGCGCGGGGATAAATCTTCTTCCGCATGAGCGGCATTATGATCAAACATCCAGGCGCTTTTCGCTACCTCGGCGCGTGCCTGCTCGATCGGCTTTCCCATCTCGTCCGTAATCAGTTCGGCGAGAACCTCCGACTGTTCGCGTATCAGCGATGCTATGCGGCCAGCGACTCGAGAGCGCTCCGCAAAACTCGATCGCGACCATTGTCGAAATGCTGCCCCGGTCCGGTCGAGCCGCGAGCGAACCTGCGCGTCTGTCATGGTCGGATATTCCGCAATCAATTCACCGGTGGCCGGGTTTTTCGTGCGAATGGACATCCTTTAAAAGGCCGCTGCAGCGGCATTATCACTAGTCGCCAGGGCGACTAGATCGCGCCCTTCTCGCGCAATTCTTCCACTTTCGACGCCGCGTATCCGAGCAGCTCGCCGTAGACGACTTCGTTGGCCGAAGCCTGCGGGAGCCCCGGGAAGCGAATCTTCACGGGCTGCCCCATCAGCCGATAGGGCACGTCCGGCATCTCGAGTTCAATCCCGGTCGAAGGGTCCTCGATCACCCGAAAAGAGCCTCGTTCCCGACAGTGCTCATCCTCATCGATACAGGCCATCGTCAAGATCGGACCCGCGGTAATTCCCTTGGTACGGAAAAGTTCGAGCGCCTCGGCTTCCGTGCGGGTCGAATGCCATTCCTGAATGATCTCGTTCAGCGCCACCCGATGCTCCGACTTGATGCGATCTGTGTTGGTGAGAAAACGAGGATCCTCGATCAATTCTTCCCGCTCCATCAGAATCGCCAAATTCTCCCAGGGCTTCTGTGCCGAACACGAAAGCGCAATCCAACGATCATCCTTGGTGCGGTAGACGCTCCTTGGTGCCGCGGCGCGCAACTCGTTGCCAATAGGCTCGGGGTTGTTCCCGGTGAGCTTGTAGCTTACGAACTCCCCGCCCAGGTATCCGAAGAGTGGCTCATAGAGCGAGATATCAATCAATTGGCCGCCCCGAACGCCACGCTCCTGCTGGATGAAAGCGAGGCTGATCGCGTAGGCCAGATGAATCCCCGTGGTCAGGTCCGCGAGCGCCATCGGCGGGCTCAAGGGGCCGCGTTCCAGACTTCCGTTCAAATAGGAAAACCCGCTATACGCCTCAGCCAAAGTCCCGAAGCCGGGTTGCTCCGCTTTCGGCCCTGTCATCCCGTAACCGGAGACTTTGCCGACGATCAGTCCCGGATTGATCTCCATCAAGGACTCGTGCGAAAGCCCCAAGCGATCCATCGCGCCCAAGCGCGTGTTCTCGATCAAGACGTCGGATTGCTTGACCAGCTCGATGAAGATCTCTTTTCCTTCCTCTGCCTTGAGGTTGATGGTGACAGGAAATTTATTGCGCCCGACGACCGAATGGTAGGGTTCGATACCAAGTTCCTTGAGCGTGCCCCACGTCCGAAGCGCGTCGGCCACGCGTGGGTTCTCGATCTTGATCACGTCCGCGCCGGCATCCCCAAGCATCGCGGCGGCATAGGGCGCGGCCATTACGGTGGACATATCGAGCACCCGCTTCCCCGCCAGGGGAAGGCCTTCGAAACACGTCTGTGCGCGTTGCGAGGAAATAAAGTCATTCAATTCAGCTTTGCTTCGGGCCATCTTCAATCATCTCCATCCAGATCTCGGGCATGCATCCGGATTCGCTCGGGGGCCTGAGGGACCGCCCATCCTACTCTGTCATGGTATCGTGAGAAGCTCGGCAAGCGACTTCACAGGCTTGTTGGATACTGTTGTTGGAATCGCAAAACCAGCCCAAAAATTGGGGTTTACGGGAAACGCGCGAAGATTCGTCAGCCAGGACTCAAAACGCGGCTGATCGGGAGGCGGTGAGGCCGACCTTCGCAGGTCTGAGCTGCGCAGGGAATGCACCTAGAGCTTGAAGAAGAGCGGCATCTGACGAGTCGTCAAAAACAGGGCTGTCAACGCCCCGAGCACCAGAAAGCACGCCATCGGCAGCAGGAAAAACCACGCCCGGCGACGACACTCGATACAAAGGCGACCCAGAGTCGACTGGCCCACGACCGTACCGAAGTGCACCGCGGCGAACGAAAAGATCAATACCGTCCGCAATCGTGGTGGCAACGAGCGCAGATTCGTCGAAAGGCCGCGGCAGGAATCACATTGTTCCTTTTTTCCGAGAGCGGGTTGGGGCATTGTTTCCTATCTGTGCCCGGCGGGATGCCCGCGGTCAACAGGCCTCTACGGCAGCCGAGCGGCAGAAGTGATCGGCAAGAGTTCGCGGGCCCACGAGTTAAAGGTCGCGAACGGTCGGCAACGAGAGAGTTCTGGGGTATCAAGAAGAGGATGAACCAGAACATTCGTTCCGTCGAAGACGCGCTGGAACACCCCGAGGTCTTTCGCGTCAGTATTTTCGGATCCGCCAGAACCACCCCCGGCGATGCCGACTATCAACTGGTCGAGGAGTTGGCCTACCAGCTGGGCAAACGCGAGATCAGCGTTGTCACGGGCGGCGGGCCAGGCCAGATGGAAGCCGCAAACAAGGGCCACGACAGGGCCGCCTCCGGCACGAACTCCATCGGCCTCACCGTGCGTCTGCCCTTCGAAACCGAGCACAACGACTTCCTCGATATGGAGCGGCACTTCCAGCGCTTCGGGAACCGCCTCGACCACTTCATGGCGCTCTCGAACGCGGTGATCATCACGGCGGGCGGCATCGGCACGGCTCTCGAGCTTTTCTACACCCTGCAGCTGACTCAGGTGAAACATATCTGTCCGATTCCGATCATCTTGCTCGACCCCATGTGGAGTGAAATTCTCCAATGGCTTCAGGGAACCGTTGTCCAACGAGGCTTTCTCTCACCTGAGGATCTGGACAATATCGTAACCGCGACCGATGCCGAGGAGGCTTTGGCAATTGTCGAGCGCGCCAAAAAAGAGTTCGACGAAGGCGATGGCGATGCCTGCATCAACTCGAAAGTGTACAAGGTCACCACGCCCACGGGTGGCAAACCGATTTGAGAAGCTGCGTTTTGTTCCGAGACCGCAGCGAGAGGAAACAACCCTGAGAATCCAACGTGGGCGAGCTTGCGCCTCTCGCAGATCATCTCTAGATCCGGAGCATCGCGATCCCGAAAATACGTCGAAACCCCAATCTTGCCACTCGCTGGACGGAAAAGTCGATGCCTACTCAGATTTCTAATGTCCCATTGCTGACTTCCGGCCGGAAATTTCGCTAAACTCGAGGCCAATGTCCCTCAAACCGTTCCCCGAGCCCTCGCGCTTCCCGGCATCCCTGCCCGGCAGCCTCAAGGGACTGCTCGCATCACTCCTGCTCTTCGCGTCGGTGATGATCTGTAACGTCCTTCAAATCGCAAGCTTCGTGTTCTTGCCTGTTTCCCGACAACTGGTCCGCAAGCTCAACCGAGAAATCGCAAACACGTGGTGGACCCTCTGCGATATATGGGCAGCCGATGGCTGCGGCATCCAGATCGAGATCACCGGCGACGACCTCCCCGCCGACGAAAACGTACTGCTGACCGCCAACCACCTTTCGGTTGCCGACATTCCGGCTCTCTTTCGACTCGCCCGCAAGAACAGACGGCTCGGCGATCTCAAATGGTACGTAAAGAATATTATCAAATATATACCCGGAATCGGCTGGGGTATGGTTTTTCTGGACTGCATCTTCCTGACGCGAGATTGGGGTCTGGACAAAGCTTCTCTCAATCGAACTTTCGGAAAATTCAAACGCGAAAATATCTCGATGTGGGTCGTATCGTTTGTCGAAGGCAGTCGGCTCAGCAAAAAAAATCTTGCCCAAAGCCAGAAGTTTGCCGAGAGCCGAGATCTGCCCAGACTCGAGCATCTGATGCTGCCACGGACCAAAGGATTCGTGGCTACGGTCATCGGACTCCGCGACCATCTCGACGCGGTTTACGACACAACGATCATGTACGAGGGCGGCGTCCCCTCTCTTTGGCAATGGGTCCGCGGAGTCGTCGGCAAGGTGCATATTCATGTGCAGCGCTACCCGATCGAACAACTACCGGAGAGCGAAACAGAACTCGAGAGTTGGATCATGGAGCGCTACCAGGAAAAGGATCTTCAACTCGGTCAGTTTTTCGCCATGGAGAAAACCGCGGATCCGCAAAGAATCTGAAGCCCCGCCATCAGCTCAAAACTCGCGCCCAAAGAGCGAGAGTCACCATCGACAAGGGAATGCCGACACCGATCATCCCCGCCACCAGCGGCGGCATCAATCCGTAGCGGATCGCGACGACAGAGGATGCAACCATCGGTGGCATTGCTGTTTCGAAAATGGCGATCGCCGAAACTCCATCGATCGAAAACCCTGCCAACTTGTAGATCAACAGGGTAATCGCTGGTGCTACCGCCAGTCGGTAAGCCAGACCTGAGGCAATCGCCTGACGATGCTCGAAGATCGCCCCCCACTGCAAGGTCGCGCCAACGCCAATCATGGCAACCGGCGTCAAGGTAGCCGCAATCGGCTGCAAGACCTGCTCGATCCATTCCGGCCGCGGAAGGCCATTGCAGGCCAGCGCCACCAACAGCGCGAGGAGCGGTGGAAACCCGAAGATGCGCTTCATCATATCGCCAGCTCCCAACTCGCTGCTGCTATAACGCGACGCGAGAAAAATACCGGCCGTGGACAGAGCCAGATACGAACCCAACGAGTCAATGACCAGAACCAGACTGATCCATTCGATCCCGAAGTACGTAATCACCATCGGAATCCCGATAAAGGATGTATTGCCCCACCCCGAAACCAGCACCAAAGCCCCGACCTTTTCGCGGCTCCAACCATATCGCGATGCCCTCGAGCGAAAGAGCAACCAGGCCAGCGCCACGCTGACCCAGGGCATCGCGGCGGCTAACAGCCATTCTCCCGTGAATTCGATACCATGGATATGCAACAAGGCCATGGCGGGCAATGCAACGTAGATCACCCACGAAAGAGCCTTTTGGGTCCGCTGCTCAGATAGAATGCCGACGCTTCGCAGAACCCAACCCACGGCCAGGCATAGAAGGATCAGAGCCATCGCGTCGCCAAACACACTTCGGAGTTCGCAGCCCGGACGCGCCTGGAGTCCCTCCGCCGCTTGCAGAGAGCGATGCTGCAAAAATTCATGACTCTACGGTGGCGATCGACCGAAGCCCGGTCAAGCAAGGGGGGTGATCGCGATGGCTCGGATATCCGGAAGACCCCTGCTAGAGAGTGTGCCAGGCCGGAAGAACATCCCTGACCGCAGTAAACGATGCAGAAATGGACCCAGCTGGGCCTCGCGCCACTACCCGATTCCGATCGCGCCTTGAGCCTTCATCAAAACGAGGATGATTTCGTGATTCGTATCACAGGTTCCGGCGAGGAACTCATGAGCACCCGACGGCATGGTTCCGAAGACGCCCTTGGCAGACTGCCTTTCGACGAGATCAAAAACTCGCAGGAGGCATCGGTTCTCATCGGTGGTCTTGGAATGGGCTTTACTCTTGCGGCAGCCCTCGACACTGCCGGGCGAGGCGCTCGAATCACCGTCGCTGAGCTACTGCCCCAGGTTATCGAATGGAATCGGGGCCCGCTCGGCGAGCGATCCGGGCGTCCTCTCGACGACCCGCGCACGATTCTGCATGCAGGCGACGTCACCGACCTTCTCCGCAAAAAGATATCCGCGTACGACGTCATTGCTCTCGACATTGACAATGGCCCCGAGGGCCTGACCTCACGAGGAAACGATTGGCTCTATTCCGCTGCGGGGATCTCCGCCACGACGGATGCCCTTCGACCCGGCGGCGTCATCGCGTATTGGGCGGCGACCTCCGACCGAATTTTCCCGGAGCGGGTCGCGCGGACCGGCGCCCGGATCGTCGAGCGATCGGTCCATGCGCATGGAAAAAAGGGCATCCGTCATACCATCTGGCTGGTAAGCCCCCTTGGGCCGGAAACGACTAGCTGATTCGGCATCTCTTGCCAGCGCCGCGAGAAAGGACGATACGGGTCAGGTGTCGGTACCCAATCATGAAAATCAGCATGCACCCGAGCGTCGAATCTGCGCGACGGACTCGCGGCACAGCCCGAGCATACCATTTGTAGCGGGGCGGTCTGCCGAAAGGTTGTCCGCGGAAGGTCCGCGCGCGGAGAGTTCGGCTGCGCGGAGGCCCCTGGCAGGAATCTTCTCGGATGGGATTCTGCTGCTGCTCTCCTTGAGCATGAGCATCGCACTGGGGGCGTGCGCCACGAAACCGCCCCTGATCGCCCATGACAATCCCGCTCGGTACACCGTGGCTCGCGATATCCAATGGGCCGCACCAGACGGCTTTGCCCTGACGATGGATATCTACACGCCCACCTCGGACCAGCCCGCCTACCCCGTATTGATGATCTTCCACGGCGGGGGTTGGTTGTTGAATGACAACTCGATCATGGATCAGGCGGCCGCATATATCGCAACCAATGCCGATTATGTCGTCTGCAACGTCAACTATCGCCTTTTGGCTGATCAGGAAAATACGGTCACGATGGACCAGATCGTTGAAGATGCCTTCGGCGCCGTTCTTTGGGCGCAAGCAAATATCTCTCGCTACCGAGGCGACCCCTCGCGATTGGCGGTCACAGGCGACAGCGCTGGCGGACATCTATCGGCCATGATCGTGAACTCGGGCGACAAACTCGATTCGCGTGGCTACTCCGAGGACACCAAGGCCTTCAACCCCTCCTACTTGCCCCCCGGGATCACCGCCGATCAGATAGCGGCAGACGGTGGCATCGAAGTTCAGGCGGCAATTCTGAGCTATGGCGGATTCGATTTGTATCGCACCAGCCTCGATGGCTACGAGGGTTGGACGAACCCATTCTGGCTATTGGCCGGGGTGCGCCCGCGTGGGCTTTTCGGTGACGGCTTCGATGCCGCTACCCACCCGGAATTGTACAAGGGCGTCTCCCCCCTCTACAATATCGCCGCGCGGCACCAACGAGCATTCCCGCCCCAATTGCTGACCGCCGGCAGCGAAGACCTGCTGGTGACGCCAGCCTCCGTCCAGGAATATCGTCGTCAATTGGAGGCTGCCGGGCATCCGACCGTCTATTGGGAATACGAGGGACGGAATCACGCCTTTCTGGACTCCGGCAGCAGCCTGCTCCTGGGCTCGAGCTTCGACCACGATGCTCCCGAAGCGCTGAACGTCATGATCAAGTTTCTCGATCAGACCTTCGCGCAGCAGCAGGCTGCGGGTCGCCAGTCACATCCTGAAACTCTTCACCCAACCAGCGGACCTTCGGAATGATATAGGCCACCCAAAGAGCCAGAGCGGTTCCTGTGAGAATCAAGGGCAACCAGAGAAAAGCCGCGGTCCAAAGAGCGATGAAGCCGGCTAATTTGAGCGGCGCGCGCCTGAGTTGCTGGACCGAGTCGAAACCGCGTCCACGAAGAAACCAGCCGTTGGCGAGCAGCAGAGAGACGAATATTGGCCAGGGCACGCCCTTGCCGTCCAGCGGAGGCGCCTTATCAAGCTCTGCGTCTCGATCTCGGACGGGCGCTCCCAACACAGCTTCGATACTCGACCACACGTGCTCGGGCGTCGGCCGCCCCATCGCGCCGCCCATATTGGAACGCGTCGGCACCCCCCTCCACCGATAGAGGACGCGACCATCCCCACGCAGAGCAAGCACGCCAGGCTGCAGATATCCCTTGGGGTGAGTCGGCTCCCAGTCCAGTCCCTCACCGAGACTCGCCTGGAGGAACCCGAGGCGCTCATTCACCAGGAGGTCGAGCCAATCGTTGGCGCGGCACTGTTTGACAATCTCGTGGTGTGGATCACCAAGAGTTTCGAAGTCCAGCCCCCACGCCTCCTGCGCTCGATTCGCCAACGACTGTGGCTCGCTCGAGATCGCGTAGATCGCACCTCCGGCGGCCCGCACTCGATCCGCCACACCAGCATTCATATAGCCCCGCAACTCGGCGCGACACGGTGGTCACCAAAAACCTCGATAGAATAGTAAAAGAACGAATGCCTGCTCGCCCAATGCGCGGTCCAGCCAGGCGCGGCGCGGCCCCGGAGGCGGATCGAGTTCCGCAATCACCTTCCCATCCGCCGGTGCAAATGCCTCGGATTCGGCAGACTCGACCGCGAAGCCATTGTCGCTCCTCGTCACACGGAAGGTGCGCTGCTCGCAGCTTGTCCCGCTGCACAAAACCAGATGAAGCAGGCGGGTCGCTCCAGCGTTCAGGGGGACTTCGGGGTCCACAATACCGGTCACCGAGTAGGGAGACCTTTGCGTCTTGTTGAACCAGGCAAGCGCTGCCTCTGTCTCGGGCCGCAGCGCCGCCGGGATTTCCTCCTGAACCATCATCGCTCGACATCCTGACTCATGGGCGCCTGACCAGTCGTGAGGCCGGAACGTAATCGACCCCGAGCAAGGCGTCCAGCGGAGGCGAAGATCCATCGCACTGTTTGCCAGAAAAACAGTTCATCCCACCTTGGCCCGGTACTGCAGGGGTAGCGACTCGAGTCGGTTCACCATCACATGAGGCATCCAGCGCGGCTCTTCGCTGAGCTCGATCTCTTCGCATTCGGTGACAAAGATCTGCATGGCTTCCTGGATCTCGGCACGAGCCAAAGCCTGACCGAGACAAAAATGTTCGCCCATACTGAAACTCAGAGACCAATTGCGGGGATCACGCGTAATATCGAAGCGGTCTGGCTCCTCCCAACGCTCCGGATCGCGGTTTGGTCCGCCAATAAGAATGCTGATCGGCTCGCCCTCCGTAAACTCCAGACCATAAGCTCGGTGTGCACGAGTTGCCCTTTTTCCGGCGGCGTAAAAACCCGGTCGGTGTCGCAGCACTTCCTCGGCAGCACTCTGTTTCCAGCGATCCGGATCGGAACGAAGCAAATCGGCCTGATCGGGATGTCGGGCCAGCTCGTACAGGCCGCTGCTGATCACGCTGGCCGTTGTTTCGATGGCCCCGCCAAAAATATTCGTAAACAGGACGATCAGTTCCTCGTGACTCAGGCGGTCCCCGGCCTCCTCGGCCTGGACCAGATCCGTCAAAAGATCCTCCTGTGGCTCGCTACGACGCGCCTCATACAACTCACCCACAAACGTCATCATCGCGGCAAAAGCCGCGTTCGCGTTGTCGCGAATCTCCTGAGTGACTTTGGGACCGAAAGCATCGGCCGATCCCTTGCCCATGATTTCGGCAACGGCGATTGCCTCGTCCAGCTGAATACCCAGAAAATCCGTGATCGTCAGGAACGGCAGCCGTTGGGCGAACGCGGAGCGAACCTCGATCACACCATGGGTGTGCGAGCCCTGAAGAAGGTTCCGAGCATGCTCGCGGATCTTGGGCCGCATCCCATCGACCGAACGATGCGTCAGCGCCCGACTCACCAAGGAACGGATTCGTCGGTGGTTTTCTCCGTTCAAGGCCCCGATGGAGTGGCGTCGCCACTCGTAGAGAGGGTCCCCCTCGCAAAACCCACGGCGCTCGATGAACTCCAAACCCTCATTCTCGAATCGGTCGCTCTTCAGGATGTCCTCAGCATCATTCCAGCGAAGGATTGCCTTGAGCCCTTCGCTGGTCACACCGGTGCGATGCTCGTCCCGGACCGCGGCAAGATTCGGGTAGGGATCCTGCCACCAGGAATCTTCTCCGGTGAATATCGTATTTGTTTCCCTCTGCATCAGAGCTCCTCTGGGCGCGGGCGACTCATGAACAGCTCAGGCGTATCCGATCGAGATGCTCCCGAGCCCTCTGCCGTTCTTGCACTTCCCGCAGCTGGACCCAAGAGATTCGGGCAGAGCTTCCCGAAATACCGAGAACCGCATCCACCACGGGAGCGGCTCCCACAGGATCGGGCACATGCTTCAAAAGGGGTGCTTTCAAGATGCTGAAACCACCAAATCTTCGGAAAAGTCTATCGTGGATGGCCTCGTCCGCTCCGGAAATTCGAGAGTCTCAGTAACGCGATTGGAATCGATCATCATCGTTGCGGGCACCAGCAACAGAGACCGAGGTCGACCAACAAGCCGAGGTCGAACTCCTTAATTGCGCCTCCAACCGCGCCGTTTGCGAAAACGGCAGAGCAATCTGCGGTAGTTGCTCGCCGCCGGCTTTCAGCTTCAGTTTGCCCTTGTTCGCAAGACCCGGCTTGAGCAGCAACTGTTGAAGGCCATTGCTCGAGCCGTCACGGTCTCGATAGATGAGTTTCTTCTCGCCCCGCGCTTTCCAGCATGGCCGTCCGCCACAGAATTCTTCGCGGGAAGGCCTCAGCGACGCTGCCAAAACAGTCGAATCCTGGTCCTCCACGTATAAGCAGAGTGCCAACTCGTCGCCTCCGGCCACCGGATCCCCAAAGTCACTGAAGGCGACCTCAGGACCTTTCTTCCATTCCCACAAAATCTGGTCCCGGGCGGCTCCTTCGCGGTCGCGGATATCGAGCCGTCCGGCGCCCGCCGCCATGCAGGTATCCGCAGGCACGGCATTGCCGACGCAAACACCCGCAGCATCGCAGCGGTCCTCAGGTGTGCAAAGGTCCTGATCATCACAAAAGGATTGGGCGGCGGCAAAAGCGCACGCCGAGGTGCAGCAATCTCCGTCGAGCAGATTCCCGTCATCGCACTGCTCTGCGCCACAGACGATACCGTTCCCGCACGTCGTTGAGAGTCGACAATCTCGGTCGCAACCATCGCAATTGTCCGGATTGCCGTCGTCACATTCCTCTCCAGGGTCCGAAACGCCGTTGCCACAAAGTTCACAGATCTTCATGAACCCGAAGTTGTTCGGCTCGACATCTCCGGCCGAATCGGAGTCCGTGTAGACCATGTAGCAGCCGTCGTCAGTCAGCGAGAGGAACTCTCCGGCGTTATTGCCCTGATCGGCACCGTCCCCGAACACCGTTTCGCTTTCGACTTCTCCCATGGCGTCGGTCCGAATGAGATAGACTTTCCACTCATCCGATGGCCCTGACGGATGTCCCGATTCGCTATATCGGTACTCGTCGCCGCTGGCGCCGGCTAATAGAAAGCCACCGTCTGCGAGGGAACGCACGCCGTAGCACTCATCGTGGATATAGGCCGGATTATAGCCGCGGGGCTGACCAAATCGCTTGGTCCAGAGAGTCTCGCCTCCAGGTCCGATTCGCAACATCACACAGTCCCAATTCGTGGCACCCAAACCCGTCGTGTGGCCCCCGAGGACAAATCCGCCATCGCCGGTGAGGTCGAAATCGAAAATATCCATATGATTCCCACCGCCAAAGGTTTCGTCCCATTGGACAACGCCTGCGGAATTCGTACGAATCACTTTTGGCTGAAGGACATCTCGACCTTGCTGAAACGTCCATGCGGTGGAGAGGATCGCGAAACCACCACCAGACTCCTGGCGCACCTTGGTTCCTTGCAATCCGTCGAGGTTCCGATCCCAGATCGAACGCCCGTCCCCATGAGTTTTGAGCAAGAACGCCTGTGCTTCGGCAATGAAAAGGTACCCAGCTTCCTCGGCGGCGGTATAACCGGTCGCAATCAGCGACCCGTCATCGAGCACCTCGATACCCCGCACGGCCCCCGACCCGCTTCCCGAATAGGTGCGCTCCCAGAGAACCGAACCACTCGCCGACAACCCGACCAGCGCCCTCTTCTGCCGACCACCGGACCATAGTCCGCCTCCGGCGACGAAGCCTTCCGCAGTTTCGGCGATCGCTACGCCTAAATCCATTTGCCCCGAGGTGCCCACCTGCGTCTGCCACTGCTCGTTGCCGTCCGCATCGACCTTGATCACCAGCATATCCGTCGAACCTTCCAGTTGCTGGGACTCGTGGGTATGGCCGATCGCAATATAACCCCCGTCAGAGGTCGGATGCCCCTCGTGGACATGCTCCTCGAAATTCGTGCCGAGGCCAACATGCCATTGGACCTCCGGTTCACCTGCGAGAGCCCACCCGGCACTCAGAGTTGAAAGGGTCACTGCCAAAACAGCCGTCAAAGGTCGGAAAACAAAAAAGGTCACATTTTCATCCCTACCCTAACGGCACAAACGAGCAACGAACATTCCGCCGAGCGATCCTTGGCGATTTTCGCCCCCCTCGCAGCGGATTCGGACTTGAGAATTCCGTGCAGGCACGAATCCGGCAGACGGGATACCAAGGGGCTTCCGATTGATTACGCGAACCTCAGAGGCCCCCCAGCAGAGTATCTCGAAATGACCTCCGAAATCCGGCAGATATTTGCCTTCGTCCGCATGCGTATTGCAGCCTCAGCCCACCCTGCCTACAATCCGCCGATGAAAGAGCCCGAAAGAGACCTGACCCAGTCCGAGAGGGAAAGCTTTCATGAGCGGGGCGTCGTTATTGCCTCCGGACTCTTCTCTCAAGATTGTCTTGACCATCTGGCAAGCGACATCGATCAAGTCGTCCAGGAGCCGGGGCCGATGGCCGGGCCGATCTCCGTGCCAGAAGAAAAATTTAGCGGTGATCTTTTTCTCTGGAAGACCAACGATGGATTTCGGGATTGGATCTTCAACTCGCCTGCTGCCCAAATTGCCCATCAGGCATTGGGCGGCCGCAGCATCCGCCACTTTTATGACCAGCTCTTCGTCAAACCTGCCGGCTGCCACCTCCCGACACCGTGGCATCAGGACATCACGTTCTGGCCGGTCGATGTGGAGAGCCGGAATTTCTGTTCGATCTGGATCACGCTCGACCCGGTTACTTCGGCGTCCAGTGGACTGGAGTTCATCATCGGGTCCCATCGGTGGCCGGAGCGGTTCAAGGCAATCACGCCCCATGACGATCCCTATATGCGCGACTCTCCGTTCACCTGGCCTCCGGCGATCGACGAGAACCGTGAAGCCTACGAGATTTACTCCCCGGAACTCGGGGCCGGCGATTGCCTGATCTTTGATGCCCACATCTTGCACGGCTCGAGCGGCAACCATACCACCGACCAGCCAAGACGCGCCTTCTCTTCACGCTGGTTCCGGGACGAAGTCCTCTATGATCCCCGGCATGCGACCATGCCCCTGTTATGGACACACGGTCTCGAGAGGGGCGACCCCTTGCGGGGCGACTTGTTTCCGCAAGTCCTTCCGCGGACACTGGACGGCGAATGCGCCCGGCAACATGGTCCGGCGGAGGGCCCGGACGAAGACCTGCTGCGTACGTTTCTCGAAGCCGTCGCCTCGGTGCCACAATTTCCCGAATCCCTGCCGGCGCCGCCGACAGATTGAACCCTGAGCGCGCCTAATCGCTACCCAAGCGGGTGCCGTGATGGCCCACCGCTACTTCGGTGCAAAGATCCCGCCCGGGTTGATGCCGTAATGGAACACGCGCGCCATGCCGGCGGCCAAATGATAAAGATTGTGGCAGTGGAAGAACCAATGGCCGGGGTTGTCGGCCAAAAACTCGAAGTCGACATGCTGGCCCGGCGCCACACCGACCGTATCTTTCATGGCCGCGTTGCCCTGCCCCCAATTTCCCGGTTTTGCCAAAAGGCGAAAGAAGTGGCCATGCAAATGCATCGGATGAACCATCATGGTCTTGTTCGTGAGGCGGACACGTACCCGATCACCGTACTCGATGTTCAGAGGAACATTCTCGGCGACTGACTCGGGCACGTATAGCTCGGGGTAGTATTTGCCGCTCAACGACCATAGATACTTCTGCATCATACCTCCCAGCTCAAGCTCGAACGTCTTGATCGGCCCCTCCGGCAGCGTTGTATCGTAAGGAGACCGCAAGGCTGCATAGTCCGGCAACCCTCCGGCCCTGCCGGAGAAATCCGGCCTTTCGAAGTTGGGTACAGGTTTGACATCTCCGGTATGGATCACCCCAACCACCTGGTTCGCCTGGCCCAGACAAGCCCAATGCAAGGAGAAGCTTCCGGACTCCTTGATCGTCACGAGAACATCATATCGCTCCGCGGTACAAATCGTGAGATTATCTACAGTCACCGGTTCACATGGATTTCCATCCGTCTCGATGATCGTCATCTCATGCCCATCAAGGGCCACACGAAAAGTAGTCGCCGTCGATCCATTGATCAGGCGAAGACGCAGCCGGTCACCCGCCTTGCAGGCAAACGTCCATGGGTCCTTGTTCGAACCTGCGTTCAGCAGGAAACCGGGATAGTTCACATCCACATTGAACGGCTTGTTCGCCCCGGGCAGGTTGTAGAGGTCGCCGGTGGGCTCCTTTACCGCTTCCGTCTGCGGTTGCTCACCGCGAATTTGCGGCACGATCCCCGCCGGCGACTGATTGAGCCAGTCGGCCGCAAAGCAGGTTACATCGTGATCATAATCGTAGGCCGGGCGTTTTTCTTCGATGACAAAGGGACCCCGCAAGCCTGATTGCTCCTGCAATTCGAAGTGCGAATGGTACCAATAGCTCCCCGCCTGCACGATCGGGTATTCGACAAAAAACGATTGCTTCGGCCCGATGGGCAATTGGGTAATCTCGGGGACGCCGTCCATCCAGTTGGGCACGATCAGACCATGCCAATGGACGGTCATGGGAACGTCCATCTTGTTCTGCAGGAGCACGCGGAACATATCGCCCTCCCGGTAGCGGATCTCCGGCCCCGGATTCTGACCATTGACCAAAAGCGCCTCGACCGGCACGCCTAGCGGGGCGCTCTCCTGCTTGTCGACGCTGAACACATAGTCGGGCCTCGGAGCCAGCGCGCCTGCGCGAGTTCCCGCGAGTGTCGGGGGAGCCGCTTTACCATTGGAGGATGCGTCAGCCGTGGATCGCGAGGCGTAGGAGCCTGCGATGGCCAGCGGCAACGCTGCGGCGCCTGCAGATATTACGGCCCGCCTGCTGGGCCCCTTTCCCTTTTGATCCTTCTCGTGCATTCTTCGGTCCTCTCCAATATTTCCAGACCCGCGAAAGTCCGGCCAAATAATGCACACAAAGTACATCATTTTTCTGGTTTTGTTGAACGCCGCGATCTTGGCGGTGGCAGAAACGTCTCGGGCCAATGACCAGACGGCCTCGCCGGTGATGAGCGAGCCCAACCAGTATCTCTCGCCCACAGTCGCCAACCGTCAGGGCTTCCGCCCCGACGGCTTCTACCTGGATTGGCCGTGGGGCACCGAGGGCCTATCGGGGAACTGGGGCGGGACGCGCGGTTGGCTGCAGAATCACGGCATCCGTATCAGTGCGCAATATACTTCGATCTCGATGGTCAATCTCCGCGGCGGCCTCGATCAGGGATACTACGGCGGTGCCCCTCTCCAGCTGACGTTCACCGCTGACCTTGAGAGACTGGCCGGCATTCCCGGTGCAACCTTCTTCGTCGATTGGGAATATTTCAGCTGGTATAATCGCCGCTATCAACCGACAGGATCACGCGACCCAACGGGCTCCTATGTCGGCGACAACACCAACTTGATTGATGGAGACGCGAGCGTCCTCAACCAACTCGCGCAAGTCTACTGGAATCAGGCACTGCTGGATGACCGACTCAACCTGCAATTCGGCAAGATGGACGTCAACGCGAGCTTTGCCGCAGTAGCAGCCGCGGGCGCGTTTCAGAACTCCATCGCCATGTTCACCAGCACCCTGAACCCCTTCATGGCGACCTACCCGAACGAAACCACCGGACTGCAGGTCATCGCAGCGCCCACAGAGAACTTCCAGACGAAGATTGGTTGGTTCGACGGAACCACCGCAGCACTGAACCCGCGAACCGGTCAGACGGGGCCCGCTACCGGAGGACGTGGACCATCGAGCTTTTTCAACAACGACGGCCACTGGTTCCTGATCGCCGAGGCCAATCACGGATGGGAGATCGACCCGACCCGGCCTGGCACGGCAGGCGCGGGGATGTGGCTCCAGACCGGCACAAGCGCAACCGATGGCACCAGCACCACAGGCGTACGTGACGTCCCGGGTTTCTACCTGCAAGCCACGCAAACGCTCTGGAGCGAGACCCCATGGCTGGCCGAGCGCGGCGGTGGGGTTCGCCTTTTTGGTCAATTCGGCTGGAGCGATGCGGACAAGAACCCGGTGCACTGGTCCATGATGGCAGGTATCAGCGCCACGGGCGTGATCCCCACGCGTCCCGCCGATGCCATCGGCCTGCTCGGCGCTCATTCGCGCTTCAGCGATGATCCCGAAGTATTCCGATCTCGGACAAGGGCCGGGCTGCCCGGACCCAGCGGCGGCACCGAGAGTTCCATCGAGGCCTTTTATCTGCTGCAGATCCTTCCCTGGCTCTATATCCAGCCGGGACTCCAGTGGATCGCGACTCCGGGCGCAGGCGATCCGGCGCCCCTGGACAACGCCATGCAGGCCTACCTTTTGGTCGCAATCGAATTATAGAGATCCCGGAGCCGGGCTTCGATCCAAGTTCGTTCCGACAAAAAAACCAGCAACGAATCCTGCGACAAGGGTTCACGAAAGGTTCCAAATTCATGCAACGCAACCGTTCCTGCCTCAAATTCGCCTGTCTCCTGCTTGCCCCGTTCGTTTTCTCGAGCTGCGCCGAGAGCTCAGGCCGGACGGTCGAGGTCTATGACTACAAGCCCCATTATGCGTGCAGCGGTGAGGGACGCGCCAACGCCATCGGATGGGTCGAGCAAGTGCTCCGAGGCGACGGCAGCGGTGGCTCGCCCGACTTCTTTGCCATTTCCCAATTGGAAAAACAGACCATCGATCTGCCCGACAACTTTCGATCCATCGGAGCCTTCTGCGATCATGCCGGCTCCGAAGGGCGGGCGGATGTGATTGGTATTCTCTACAATGCAGATACCTGGAGGTTGAACGCCTCATTCCCGATTAGCCCAACCGGCGAGGCATGTCCCCTTACGGATGACAGCATCCCCCCGGACACCTGTATCTGGGGACAATCCACACCCTGCTGTGCCTGCACCGGAAACCCCGAGGCAGCCGCGGTTCCGGGAGACAAACCCATCGGCGACCGAGCCTTCCTCATTGGCCGCTTCGAGGACCCCGCCGGCACGAATCTATGTGTCGTGACCGCCAACTTGCCGCATCCTGTAGACGCCCGAAACCAACGCGGCTGCGACTTGACGGACCCCGTCGACTGCCTGCAAAACAGCGACGGCTCCGGACCATTCGGCACCGACAACCTCGTCGAGAAGCTTACCGTCCTATGCGACGATGTCGGCCGGATCGTTTTCCTCGGCGACACGAATGCCAGCAGCTCCACCTGGACTCTCAGCCAAATGTTCCCCGCCGGCCCGCTCTCGCAGACAAGGGAATCAGAAGGCGGGCGTTATACGTGCTGCTTCGACAATGACGCCAGCAACCCGTCGACCTCCCCTCAGGTCAATCAATACCCAACCGACCGCATCGGTGCCCGAGGCGCACGCTCGATCGTCACAGCAGGCGGAGCCAGCTCGCCGGGCGTCTCGATGGTTGCACCGACAGTCTATCAACCGGACACCTGCCCTGCCGGAAGTCCTCCGGAAAGTTATGGATTCCCCTGCTGCGGCTCCAGCGAGGAACACGCACCGCTTCGCTCGGTGATCCAATTTGACCCATGAAGTTTCCCATTGACCGCCAAGTCGTATTTCGGCAAGGGTGGTCCATTCCGAATTCCGGGACCCATGAGATGCTCCTCGAGAACGCATGGATCCACCCTCAACAATTCCGACCCCGACCACACCGGAGACTCCATGAAGACGACTCGCGCACGCCGAACGAAAAACAACCCTAATCGCGGGAGGTTTCGTATTGGCTATTGGTTTGCCGCCCTCATCCTCTCCTTGTCCGGACTCTCCGGAGTTCCCTTCGCCCACGCAGCCGTCAATGCCGAACAAAGGTGTCAGCAAGCCAAGCTGATCGCGTCGGGCAAAATGAGTCTCTGCCTGAAACAGCAACTCAGCCGCAAGGTGGCCGGTAAATCGTCGCATCCGGCGCTTTGTGCAGCAAAGTTTTCGGCAGCCATCACAAAAGCTGACCTGAGAGCAGCACGGTCGGGTAACTCGTGCAGATGGCTGGTGAACGAAGATGGTACCGAGGTCGATCTCGATGCCCGCCCGGACGAAAGCGCCTCCAACACCATCATCATCTTCGACGGAATCGCCTCGGATTTATACAATATCGACTTATGCGTGGAGGGCGCCGATCCGGGCGTTGCGCAAAGCAATGTCGTGATCATCTTCGACGGCGCCGAGGGGGACACTTACAATATAAGCACATGTGGCTGACGCTCAGGCTTCCCCTGAAAACAACCAAAACGACACCGAGGCCCGAGGCGGGTGCGAAAACCGCTTAGCTCTGCGGTCCGATGTCGAGGAAAATCGGTGAGGACCAGGCGCGTTCCTCGACCAGCCCAAGACAATCCGCGACAGGTGGTCCATGCTCGCCGCCACCCTGACAAATATTCCCGCGGACACATACGCCATTCTCGTTACGTTCACACGCCAGAGGATCTCCGTTGACAGCCAGCGACGACTCCTGAATGGCGCGGACGTAGTATACGGTTTCGCGGGGTGCCTCGGAAAATTCCGGGTCCTCGAAAGACACCCGACAGCCCGCTTCGTTGTTCGGACAATCGAGCACCTTCCAGGGATCTTCGATCAAGGAACCCACCGCCTCGCCGGACGCTCTCTGGGGTCGGATCCGTACGACCTCGATTCGGGAGATCGCGCGCCGGTTCTCACCGGGGAAATAGCACTCCCCCAGACATAATCGCTGCAGGCGTTCCGGTGACAGACGTTGTTCGACCACCTCGGGGCAGCCCGGGCGCTGCTCGAACGCGCCGGCGGCTCGCACCTGGAAGCGCGGCGTTCCGGAGAACGCGATCTCGCTCCCCATCGGCACCCGCTCCCCATCGGACTGCAGCAGATCGAACCACAACAAGATCCGATCGCCCGAGGTGCCATAGACTTCGCGTCGATCAAGGGCGTTAAAAATCGAGGTACGGTCGCGCCCCTCGGCATGGACCGCGACAAGCCCACCGGTGTAGTAGAACGAACTGACACGAGCATCTCGCCAGTCCGAGCCCATGGCAGCACCATCCGTCATGGCCGTGCGACCGAACTCCTTGTAACCCGAACCCGCCCGCGCACGATGGTTGTCACTCGAACCCATCAGCCCCAATCGAAACCGCTTGGGCTTCCCTTCCTCGGCAAAATCTCCCACCGCGAGCGCGTACTGCGCACTGCCGCCGGGTCGGTAGTTGAACGCCGGCAGAAAGGCGCCCTGCAATTGACCACAATCACCGAAGTCCTCGATGGTACTTCCCTCGACCGCAGCTGCGGGGTTCCGGAAAGATCCGGCGGCGGTGCGCGCGCGCGCGGCCTCAACCTTCGCCTGGCATGCCGCGCTGTCGGGTTCAGGGCATCGCGCCCGCACGATCTCGCCGGCCCTCCAACAGCAGGGTTCGAATTCGGAGGTGGGCTCCTGGCAAGTCGCCTCCCCCGGAGCCGCCTCGGACGTCTGGTTCAGCTCGACGAAGACCTCGGAATTACCATGGCCCGAGTAGACCTCCACCAGACGCTGTCGCGAGGGGTCGTGAAAGGCGCCGCCCAGCTGGAGGGCCAGATCCTGCCCCTTCGGATTGGTCGTGCCCCATGCCAGGCCGTGCGGAATGACAATCGCCGGCAGGTCCCATTGATCCAGCTTTTCAAACAGGTCTGCGGGCGTCGGGGCCATCTCGAAGCAATCCGCCGGAAGCTCCCGAACGTCAACGCCGGGCTCGCATTCGTCTCGGCTGAAGGCCGCGAGAGTCGCCCGGTGCACATCGGCATATTGACCCCATCGATCCAGGTCGCCCAACGACAGTCCCAGCCCCAACAGCCCCCACGCCACATTCCCAAAGCCCGCGGAGGCAATCGGTCGCAGCGGCACCTCACCTTCCTCCGTGCCCAGCAAGACGATATTTTTGTGCCCGAAATGGGTCTCGGGAGTTCTTCCGATCTGCGACCACTCCCAACCGAGAAAGGATACCAGATCAGGATTGGTCGGATCGCCAGAAACTTGATTACAGTTGCGAATCACTTCACGGGTAAGTGCCCATTCGCTCGACGTGAGGGACTCCGCATGATCGTTGATACTCCAGAAGTCGAGGGCGGAACAAAAGCGGGCGAAGTCGCATGCATCCGCCGGCGGATGAACCCCCTCTCCATGCAGGGCCGGCACACCCTGTGTCATTGCATCCGTCGAGTAGGAAGTGTGGACGTGCAAATCGCCAAAAAGGATCTGCTTCTGCGAACCCATCCCCAGAGCCTCGGCGGCCTCAGTCCGGCGACCTTCACGCTCCCGGACGTGTTTCTCGGGCAACCGTTCAAGAGCAATCTCGCCCGAACGCGGCCAGTCAGAACGATTTGCATTCCAATAGAAACCGCCAAGGACAAACGAAAAAATGACCACGGCGAGGGCAAGGACTGCGAGCAGCCCCACAAGAAGATTTCGAACAAGCCGCCCCATCGTCTGATCTCGGCTAGTCCAAAGCCGCGGAGCATGTCAACCGACCGGACACCTGCATCGGCGTGCACACGGCACTACGCCTCCACCCGTCGGGCCAGAACAACGCGCAGCAAGTTTTCGATCGGCGTCTTGCCGGCATTTTCTGCCGCGATGCGTTCGAGTCCATCAGCGACTGCGTCGAGTTCAGTCTCACTGTAGTTCTCCTGCACCCAAGGATCCTTGCGTACATTCTCGAGGTTCGGCCGGTGCAAACTCGCCATGCTCGCCGCGGCGATACCGGGATCAATCACACGAGAGGTCACGATTTCGTAACCGGCCTCCCGAGCCTGGCCCTCCAGCGCCCCCCCGATATACATCTGTTGGCCGTGCTGGGCCTGCACACCGTCGATGATCTCGTAATAAATTGCCAGCGTCGGGTCGGTTGAACTCAGCTGCTCAAGTTCGATCAGCACCAGAATGCCTCCGGGCCGCAGCGCTGCATGCCAGCGTCGGAGTGTGGCGATCGGGTCGGCCAGGTGAGTAAGCAAGAAGCGGCAGAAGGCCAAATCGACGTCTTTGCATTGCAGGTCTTCCGTGCTGACGTCGTGCTCCATGAACTCGATATCGCGAGGGATGCGCGCGCGCGCCCCCTCGCAGAATTCCGCAGAGCGCTCGAAACCGATGACGCGGGCCGCCGCGCTAACGTCCGCAACGAGTTCGGTGGTGTATCCAGGCCCAGAGCCAAGGTCGATCGCCAGGGCGATCGGCTGACCGACTCCAGCCACTGCCTCTTCGAGCGCGCTCCGGCTGAGCGGTAAGTAAAGCGATGCCAGACGTCGCAGTCGTTCTGCTGCCGGCCCCTGGTCTCCGAAGGTGTAGTGAGAGGGTTCTGTCTTTGCCATCGCCACCCTCTCGATAGTTCGATCCCTGCGGGGGAGTCAAACGAACCGACACGCTCGCACGATCGCGACCTGTCAGACGCTAATCCGCAGACGGGAACATCGCCGCTTCAACTTCCAGCAGCGGCGCCATAGCCGGGTCTTCCCGAACCCGAGTGATCAGGGCGGAAAACTTGGGCCATTGCTCGGCGTCCACCGTGTACCCCGCGTAACCAGCGTTCACGAAGGGAGATGCCAGTGCGAGATCCGCAACCGTCAGATTACCGAAAAGGAAGCCATCTGCCGGGACTTCCCCTTCGAGGTAATCAAGCATAGGCGGTAATTTCTCATTGATGATCGTGTTCACGAGCGCCTCATCCACCGGCTTCTTGAATACCATGGGGACCATGAATCGGTTGAAGAAGATACCTGCGGCGGCCTCAGCAAGGGCGGTCCCCCCGTATTCCTCGAACCAATCCGCGCGAGCTCGCTCGCCAGTCGCTGCGGGATAGACCGGGACTTCCGGATAAGCGCTTTCCAGATAGCGGCAGATCACCTTGGAGTCCGCGATATTCAGATCGCCGTCGATCAGGGCGGGCACCTTGCTCAACGGGCTCACGCGGGCCAGTTCCTCATCGCCCGAAAACGGCATGGATGGGATATGCTCATAGGGTAATTTCTTGATCGCCAGGACGGCCATGACCTTGCGCACGAAGGGAGAGGCGTTCGCTCCATATAATTTGATCATAAGTTTCCTCGCTTTGCTTCACTCACCGATATTTCAGGTCGAAAACCTAGCACCGCTTGTTTTCGATTCCAGTCCGGAGCCGAGGCCGGTCCTCTCAGCGCCCCCGAAAACGGGGCTCACGCTTTTCGATAAAGGCTCGCACAGCTTCCTGATGGTCTTCCGTGGTGGCCGTAGCAACAACGCCCTCGGCCTCTGCCCTCAGGCAGGCTTCCAGATCCGTACGCATCGCCAGGTCGAGATTTCGTTTCATGAAACGATAGGCCACTGTGGGGCCCGAAGCGAGTTCTCGAGCAAGGGACATTGACTCTTCCTGAAGACGCTCCGCCGGCACCACACGATTCGCGATCCCCAGCTGCTCGCACTCCACGGCTCCCAGCCGTTTTCCGGTGAAAAACAGCTCCCGGGCACGAGCCGTCCCGATGAGCTGCGTCAGGAAAAAACTTGCGCCGTAGTCTCCCGACAGCGCCACACGCTTATATCCCGTGGTGACAAAGGCCGAATCGGCCATCACACGCAGATCGCAAGCCAGTGCAATGGCAAACCCGGCGCCAGCTGCCGGTCCCGGCAATACGGCCAATGTCGGTTGCGGCATCGCATAGAGCGCACCTGTCAGTGTCTGCTGACGTCGGGCCAGATCGACCACAGCTGCGTCGCGCGTTCGCGGTACATCCTCCCGTTTGGTGCGTCCCCCCATCCCCTTCACGTCGCCCCCGGCGCAGAAGGCAGCACCCGCACCGGTCAACACCACGGCACGGACACGAGCGTCCTCCGAGAGCGTAGCGATCATCTCGCGCAATGCGGGACTCAGGGTGTCCGAGAGTGCATTGCGCACCTCCGGTCGGTTCAGAGTCAGAATGGCTACTCCCGCTTCGATATGGGCCAGCAGCTCGTCTGTTCCCGTCGCCAGATCGACACGTTCAATCACGTTGCTCCCTTGCCACATTCCGGATTGCGGGGGAAGCGTCGAGCCCCGCTCGCATGCGCCGATCAACAATGTCGAGGGCTTGTAAGCGCGTTCCCCCGGGATACACTGAAGTATGAGTTTGTTGGAGCGCCGCCTCGGCCAGATCTCACTTTCCGATGATGCCGGGATGCCAGTGCGCCTGAGCAGCCTTTGGGCTGATCGGCCAGCCGTGCTTCTCTTTGTTCGCCATTTCGGCTGACTCTTTTGCCGCGAGCAAGTCGCGCAGTTGCGTGACGAAATAGACGCCATCGAGGCAAGAGGAGCCTCTCTCATCATCATCGGCAACGGGACTCCCGAGTTCGCCCGTGCCTTCCGCGAAGACCTCGACTTGGCCGGGACGATTCTCGTCGATCCGGAGCTTCTGAGCTACCGGGCCGCAGGTATGCGCCGAGGCCGAGCCGAGATTCTTTCACCCCGACTCTGGACCAACGCTGCTCGCGCGCTGGCGGCCGGATATCGGCAAAATTCCGTCGAAGGCGACCCCTGGCAATTAGGCGGGACCTTCGTCATCCGGCCAGGAGGAGATCTTCTCTATCAGCATCGCAGCCGGGAAGCCGGGGATCACGCAGACCCGGCCGAGATTCTTGCATCGCTTGACCGTCCGCAACCTGTCGAAGACCTGAACCTGCCCGAGCCACCGGCCGCCCAGCGGTTCGCGGGGTTGGCACTTGGGGCCGCTGTCGATCCGACAATCATCTTCTCATTCGACCGAACCGGCTTCCTGCTCCGCTCTTTGGCATTCTCCCCGGGGGATCTCGACGTCGATCTGGGCGGGCGCCACTGCGTGATCACAGGGGCGAACTCCGGCATCGGCCTCGAAACCGCAATGGGCCTCGCCGATTTGGGAGCCCGGGTCACCCTGCTCTGTCGCAATCCCGAGCGTGCCGCAGTTGCCAAGGCAAAAATCGAAGAAAGTACCGGCAGCAAACAGATCGAAACGGTGCAGGTCGATATGTCGGACCTCGAATCGGTCGAGCGAGCCGCCGAGCAACTTGAAGCGAAACCGATCGATATCCTCATCCACAATGCCGGGGTTCTCTCGGATCGATTCGAAAGAACTCCGCAAGACCTCGAACTCGCGTTCGCGACGCATATTGCGGGGCCACATTTGCTTACCCGTCGTCTGGAAGAAGCGCTCGGCAAATCCGGCGACGGTCGACTTCTTTGGGTTTCCTCCGGCGGAATGTACTCCACACGGCTCGACGTCGATCGACTGCTTGCACCCGCAGCGCCCTATGATGGCGTCATGGCCTACGCCCAAACCAAACGGGCGCAGGTCGTCCTCTCGGAACTATGGGCTGAACGGCTGGGAAAAAGAGCGACTGTCCATGCGATGCATCCCGGCTGGGCTGACACGCCCGCCGTACGTTCATCGCTACCGCTCTTTCACCGCATCATGGGCCCCCTGTTGCGCACTCCGACCGAAGGTGCAGACACCCTGCTATGGCTGGCTGCCAGCGAGGTCGCGCGAAAATCCACAGGCAAATTTTTCCTGGACCGGATCGCCCGACGGACCCATCTCCTGCCCTTTACAACTGAAACCGAGCAGGAGCGACGGCGACTCTGGGATGCCTGCGAGCGGATCGTACCCGACTAGGATCCGCCTGCGACACTGGACCGGTCTCGCCACAATCCGAACAACGCGAGCACAACCCCGCCGAGAAAAAGAATCATGCCCCAACGAAAACTGGCGGGCCGATATTGGAATTCGACTTGATGCGCGCCCGCGGGAAGCCTGATGCCTCGAAATGCAATATTCGTTTTCACGATCGGCACTTCCCGCTCTCCCACCCAGGCTTCCCAGCCCGGATAGAAAAGATCGGTCAAAACCAGCAGGCAGGGCCCCCCGCAAACTGCTCTTACATCGACCCGACCTTCTTCATAGTTCTCGATCGTGGCTTGCCCGTGGAGGAAATCCTCAACAGGAAGCAGCGCCTCGCCGTTCGCCACGATTGCGGTCGTTCGGGGGCGGAAACTCGCGCCCAAGAGTTTCTCCCGCGCCTTTTCCGGATCGGACT
This sequence comes from Candidatus Binatia bacterium, assembly GCA_029248525.1. Classification (NCBI taxonomy): domain Bacteria; phylum Candidatus Binatota; class Binatia (SeqCode); species Binatia bacterium. The sequence continues at coordinate 30,445 of JAQWJE010000053.1, read as the reverse complement.
CGACGAGAGTCTGATAAACGACGAAGGCTCGAGGAAGAGCGTTTCGGCGCTTCGTGATCCATACATCATCGACTTGCACAGTCACCTCCTTCGCCTCTTGCACGGCAGCCAGGGCAGCGGGTTTCCCGAAAGCGATGGTCTCGTCCACACCCATCAGATCAAGAATCCGAGTAAATTCCGGTAGTGGCCGGTTTCCCCCCGCCTCGCGTTCGAGCTTCAGATCCCCATGCCACAGCCCCGATTTGTTGAAAAAGTCCAAATAAGGCTGAGGCAGGATAGGCTCATACTCATTCAAAACCGGCCGACGCTGCGTCATTCCCGTCTTGACCTGTCTGTCCAGGGTTCCGAAGTGCAGCGCAGGTAGCAAAAGAGTCCGCTGAGAGGCAGGCAAGGCCGGAGGGCGCGTCCCTAAAATCGAAACTCCCCAGGAATCCATCTGACGTAATTGCTGGTACTGATAGCGCGGTGGCCCGAACCAAAGCGCATCACCGAGAATCAGAAGGAACACAATGCCGGCAGCGGCGACTTCCAGCGAGCGACCTGGCCGAAGGCGACGGCAAAATTCAATCAAGTTCTGCGCGCCGAGGCCCGCCAGAACCGCCACCAGAAAGACCAATAGCGGAGCAATCCGCCCGGGCCCCCGAAACGATTTACCAAACGGAAGATCGTAGAAAAACCACCAGACGGGAGAGGCTTGGCCCTGCATATAAAGAAAGGCAAGCACGGCCAGCGAGAGAATCGTCAGGCGCGCCCATCGCTCAGTTAGCCCAACCGCACCCCACAGGGCGAGCAGAAGTGCCGGGTAGCCAAAGAGTGCCCCCGGCGTGTTCAACGTCGTAATCGCGTTCCAGATGCGCTGCCATTGCGAGGAGCCGAAGGCCGCTTGCCATGGCGTTAATGGATCCTGGCTGCGGCTTCCGTCGAACATCAACTCGAGACTCGGGAAGAGCTGCGGTGCCGAGAACAGAATCGTCAGAAGCGCAGCTGGCACCAACCAGCCAAGAACATGAAGACGTGCAGCGTTGTCAGGGGCTCGCCAGAGAAGGCCCGCGACACCGAACGGAACCGCCCAAAACATTCCGTACAGAAGCCCCTGCGCATGTCCTCCGAGAAAACTCATCGTCAGAATCAACGCCAAAACCAAAGCACGCCGGAACCGGGGTTCGTCGATCAGAGCCAGGATGGCCCAAAAGATTCCGGGAATCCAAGCCTCGGTCGAAAGATAGGAAGTGATCTCGGTTTCCCTCAGCATCTCGTCGGAAACAGCAAACGCGAACGATCCCAAAAGTGCGGCTACCGGTCCAACTTGCAGCCGGCGAAGCAGGAGCCAGATAAAGGCACCACCGATGAACAGATGAGAGACTGCGTGCACTTCAAGCGCGACTTCGGCTGGCAGCAATAAAGTCAGGACAATCAGTGGAGGATAAAGGATCCCGGCTGCGGGCGCTGCCAGCAGCGGAAACCCAGCGAGCTGCCACGGGTTCCAGAAAGGTAGCGCTCCGCTTGCGAGCATCGCACCTTGATAGCGGGCAACCGGATAATAATAACGCACCAGATCCGTGGGCCACTTGGTAGACTCCCATCCACCTTCCGGAAGCTCCAAACTGGCAAGATAGTCCCAGATAAAAGTAATCACCGCGAGCAACACAACGGCGCTCAAGGCCTTCACCTGTCGCGGCGACATACAGCTTTCCGATGCGAGTTCGCCCTCATGGAATCCTGCCCGATCCACCCCGCTGGCGTCGACGGCCTACCATCTCAAACTGTCTTGATGCCCTTGTAGGTTGCGGCCGACCGTAAAACCGCGATTCGGTGAACCAATCGACGGCCCTCGAAGTCGTTCACGGCATAATGCTGAACCGCTTGTTGATCCCACATCAGCAAATCACCCTCTTGCCACGAATATCGGAAGCCGAACTCGGGCTTTTGCAGGTGTGCGAGCAGCATCGCCAGGATGGCCTCGCCCTCGGCAGGCGGAAGCCCCTCGACAAAACGCGTGTAGGTCGGGTTGATCGTGAGCCACTTGCGGCCCGTGACCGGATGGGTGCGAACCAGTGGATGCGAGTGGAGCAATCCCTTCACGAGCGCCTCCCCCATCTGCGGCGCCAGCGGTATTCCGCTCCGCCAACCCATCTCGTAGAGGTGGCCGTAGTCGTGGATCGAGTTCAGGTCATCGATCAGGTATTTCATTTTCTCAGAGAGGGCATCATATGCGGCAGCCGTGCTGCGAAATGCCGTGTCTCCGCCAGCTTCGGGAATGACCTTGCCGTGCAGCACATTCACAAGCGGCGGCTCCTCCAGAAACGTCTCGTCCGCGTGCCAGGAGTCGGCCCGATGACCAGCCTCCGAGTCCACGACCGTTATATGTGATGCATTCTCGTCGACCGCGAATTGGTCGGTGGCGTGGAGTTCCAGCTCTCCAAAGTGCTGCGCGATTTCGACATGTTGCTCCGGCGTCATCTCCCTTGCCGACATCGAGATCACTTGATGCGCGTGAAGAGCGTCGGCGATCTCCTCGAGGACTTCTCCTGTCAAAGGTTTCGAAAAATCGACTCCCTCGACACGAGCCCCCAAAAGCCCACCCTGCTTTTTGACAATCAGACCCACAACACCCCCCGCTACCTTGAACAAAAAATTCTCATAGATCGCCTACGGAGGCGAACGATACAACAACGGATCCTTCCCGTTTGGGATCGTATGCCCCGCGCAAAGGGCATCTCTGGCACTATTGCCCGGCCTCCGGTTTTTTCTCCAGCCTGAAGATCGAGTAGCTTCCATTGGCCTTACCCACCAGACGGCCCTCGACGTAGAGAGAGGATTCAAGGTTGGCGACCCGTTTGCCTTGATACAGAACTTCGGTGAGGCAGCGAATTTCTCCCGACCGGACGGGTCGGTAATAGTTCATTTTAATCTCAATGGTAGCGCAGATTTCGCCGGGCTGGAGACTGGGGAAAAGAGCGGCACCCATTCCGGTATCGGCAAGGGAGTACAAAACCCCGCCATGCACCACACCGAGCGGATTGTAGTGGGATTCGGCTACACTCAGGCGACAGGTACTGCGGCCGTCACCCGAATCTTCCACTTCGAACCCGAGCAGTTCTGCGTAAGGATGATTCATCAGAAACCTTTCCTGCACAATCAGCTTGTCGAACGAAAATCAGAATCGATAAGAGAGCTCGGCGCCGAAGGTCAGCGGTGGCTCGTAGTAACGGATCACGCTCCCGAAGAGATTAGCCCAGGAATTCTTCGCTCCGAAATATCGCTTGTCGAGAAGATTCTTGCCCCAAACAGCCACCTGAGCCCTGTTGTCCATAAATCCGTAGGACAAGCGGGCCGCGAGCAGGTTGACCCCGCCCTGCGTCGCGTAGGGAAGTTCCTCGCCCCCGAACGTGATCGCGCTTGTATAGGACCAGTCGATCCTCGGCGTGACCCAGCCGACCATCCACTCCGGCCCGCCGAGGTCGAGAGGCAGGGAAAACTGCGCGCCGATATGGGTCTGCATCTGCGGGACATCGAAGAAGGGCTGGCCAGCCCGGTTGACGGTCTCTTCATTGTTCAGCTCGCTGATCGCATCGGGGAACGAGTTATAGCGTGCGTCGAGAAGGCCGATCGATCCGGTAATCTGCAGTCCAGGCAAAGGCATGGCAAAGATATCAAGCTCGATACCGCGTGTTGTTGCCGACGCCGCGTTTTGGGTCAGGCGCTGGACGTCCAGATCTTCAGGATCGTTGTTCACACGCATCGAGGACTCTTGCTTGTCTTTGTACTCTCCGACAAACGCCGCCATATTCACGACCAGCCGCCGGTCGAAAGCAACCGTTTTCACTCCCACCTCGAAAGAGTCGAGATACTCAGGCGCAAACGGCTCCAGCTCGGTGACGTCGAGGTTGACGATCGCATTGAAGCCACCGCCCTTGAAGCCCCGGGAGTATGTGAAATAGCCCAGCAGATGGTCTACTTCAGTCCCGTCCAGCAAGGCGTCCGGAACTGTCATGGCGATCGACCCCATGGGAGTCCATGCCTCATAGACAACGCGACCGCTGTAAGGCGGGTCAGCCTCGCCAGTCCCGCGGTTGGTGTTTTGCTGAGACGCACCTTTCTTTTCCTGCGTGTAGCGAAGCCCGCCGGTCAGACTGAGCCACTCGGTGACATCCAGCGTGCCCTGTCCGTAGAGTGCCCAGTTCCAATTGTCCGTTCGCGACTGGCTTTCGACATTGATGGGGCTTACCGGAATGAACGTCGACTCGGGCTCGGAGTACGTCACGAAAGGCATATCCCCCTTCTCCCAGAATCCGAACACGCCGCCGACCATCTGCAGACGTTCGTCCAGTGCGCTGGCATTCGCCTGAAGCTCCTGGCTGAACTGCTGCTGGAACCCGGCGGTCGAACCGTCCAGCCCGCCTTCGGTCAGAGCTAGATTCAGGACGAGCTCACGACTCATATCCAGATCCTGTCGGGTGCTGGGACGCTGCTCGCGCCAGGAGGTGATCGACTTCAAGGTCAGGTCCCGGATCGGGCCAAGGTCGCCGGCGTCCCACGAGATCGTGCCCCACGTTCCGTAGCTTGCAATATCAAAGAAGCTCGTGGTGTCCGCCTCGAATTGATACACGCCCCCGAGTTCACCGGACTCCTCGCAGGCCTCCTTGTAGGAGGGATACAAAAGAGCCTGTGCAACCGTCGACTCGATGAAGCGGCAATTTCCGCCCTTCGGGCGAGTATGCGTCTTGCCCCACGTACCACTGATATCGATCGTGACAGAATCTGTCGGCAGGAAACGCAGACTGCCCAGGAAAGAGTAGTTTCCGCGATTCGACCAGTTTCGGTCGAGAGTGCGATTGTAGGTATAGCCGTTGTCGTTGCTCGAACCGAAGGTCAAGCGAGTAAAGAGCTTGTCCTCGAGCCAGCCAATATCGATGGGCAAGTTGAGGATGGCCTGCGTATCGATTCGACCAAAGTTACCGGGGCGTACCAGAGCGAAACCCTCAAGTTCCTCGCTCGGCTTCACCGTGGTGATATTGATCGCGCCACCAATGGTATTTTTCCCGAAAAGCGTTCCCTGAGGGCCACGTAAGACTTCGATCTGAGCCACATCCAAAACCTGCACAAGGGACCCCAGCGACCGGGGAAGAAACACACCATCAACGTAGATCCCGACACCGGGGTCAAAGGCGATCTCGCCGGTGGCTGTGCCCACCCCACGGATGCGGACAATGGCATCCTGTCCGGCGCGACCGGTGATGATCTGGAGGTTCGGGACGAAATTCTTGATCTCGTCCAGCCGCGTTGTGCCGGTTTCGCGGAGAAAGTCCTCACCGAGCGCGGTTACCGAAAGCGGTGTATCCTCGAGCAACTCGGTCCGCTTCCGGGCGCTCACCACGATTTGCTCGATCTCCGTTGCGGCCTGGCGGGAAACCCCGGGGACCTGCTCCCCTTCGGCAAGACGTGCCGCCTGCGCGTCGAGAGCATCATCTTCGGAAGCGACGCCACCTGTCGACGGCTGCCCCTCGATGACCGAATCGAGAAATTCGCTGGGCGCCGCGGGCTGGGCATTCGCCACCGCATTGGGCAGGATGAGGGTGGCGACAAGAATCGTCGGGAAAAGTGATTTGGCGAGCATTGGATCTCCGTGATCGACGACCGAAACGATCCTCGACAGTGGCTGACGAAATTAGAATAAAAGACGTCCCTTTTTGGCCCAAGCGCACGGCATTCGTCAAACCCGACGCTTCTGAGCAACTGCCCGCACGTCAAGGCTCGCGGCGGCGATCGAGATCGAGACGGATCTTCGCGTACTCGGTTTCGTTCAGTTGGAAACGCGAGAACAGGAAAGCGCCGGCTATATAAAGAACGAACGGCAACCCACCAAAGAGTGCCCGGAGCGTGAACTCGGCTTGATAAGACTGCTCCGCATTGGGTTCGAAGCCAGCCAGCGCAAGCGCGAAACCTGTGACAGAGATGATCACCGCGTTCGCGGATTTGATCGAGAAGCCCCAGGCCGCCGAGTAGGCGCCCTCCTTGCGCTCCCCGGTCAGGAACTCATCATAGTCGATCACGTCGGCCAGAATCGAGGGCCCCGCGGCCGCGCCGCAGCCAGCCGCGGTCCCGGCGATCAAAAGAAGTCCAGCCATCCATTGCCACTGTCCGGGCTCCACAAATGCGATCGCCCCGAAACTGAACGCAAACAAGACCATCGAAACGACCCAGACATTCCGCTTGCCGTACTTCCGCATCAAGCGGACCCATACGGGAATCGACGCCACGCTGAAGACCACGAAAATTGCCGGAAGAATTCCGACGAGGTCGGGCCGCTTCAGGATGTACTTCATCATATAAGGAGACAGGATGCCGAGCACCCCGGCGCCAGCCATCTCGACAAATTGAACGAAAAGCAGCAAACGCGCATGAGGATTGCGCAGGACATCCCGCATCGCCTGAAGAGGATGCGGCGAACCGCGGCCCTGAAATTCCTCCCGCTCCTTCACCAGCAGGGGCGGTATCAGCAGCAGGAGGCCGAGCCCCAGCCCGACGGCGACCACCGGTCCGAGCGCTGCACGTGGATCTGACGCGTTGATCACGTATTGCATCCCGCCAAACGCATAGACCATGCCCATCGTGAAGAAGGCGCCGCGCAAACCGAATACCCGCGATCTGTCGTGATGGTCATCGGTCAATTCGGCACCGAGCGCCTGGCTGGGCACGAGATAGGCGGTGAGAGCGGTGTAGAAGCTGAATAAACCGATCGTGATCCAGATCAGGGTCAGCCCCTCGGAGAGCCCCGCCGGCGGGAGAAACAACATCGCAAAGGTGAGCAAGAGCAGCGGCGTACTCGCGAAAAGCCATGGACGACGTCGCCCCAGACGCGACCGCGTCCGGTCGCTCCACGTCCCCACGAGCGGATCGGTCAGGGCATCCCACAATCGGCCGAGTGCAAAAATTCCACCAATCAGGGCTGGCGACAGCAACAACACGTCTGTCGCGAAGTTGAGGAAATAGAATTGCGCGAAAAAAAGCATCGACGCTGCGCCCACCACCGGTGGGCCGTAGGCCATCGATACCCCCAAAGGCAGCGGCCCTTCCCTTTTCCCGGTGGCAGTCGAGCTCGCACCCTGCGGGGTATTCGCGTCAGGAGGCACCGTGTCCTTGGTTAACTGCTCAAGACCGGATTCGCCAAAAGCCTGTTGCCGGCCCCCGTCCCCGGAATCCGCTCATCGATGGCTACAAACTGATCGCCTTCTGAAACGCGGGACGAGCCTCCACCCGACCCAGATAGGCTTTGATATTGGCCATTTCATCCGAGACTTCCCCGAATCGGTTCGACATATAGAGCGAATGCCCTAGCATCACATCGGCTGCCGAGAAGTCGCCGATCAGATAATCACGTCCCTCGAGGGCTTTGTCGATGGCTGCGATCGCACGCCCCAGAAGCTTCTTGGCTTGCCCGAGCACGGTTTCGTCCCGACGGTCGGGGGGCAGCAGCATCGTATGCACCACGACCGTATTCATGGGCGGCATGACCATGCCCTCGCAATAGTGAAACCACTGCAGATACTCGGGGAACTCGGGAGAATCCACGGCCGGCTTCAAACCGCCGTCGCCATGGCGCGCCAACACATATTCGACAATGGCGCCCGATTCGTAGATCGAAACATCGCCGTCATCGAGAACCGGCACCCGACCCAGCGGATGCCGTTCCCGGTGCTCGTCGGACTTCAAATCCTTGGGATGAAAATCCATTCGATTCACCTCATAGTCGAGGCCAAGTTCCTCCAACAACCAGACGATACGGCCAGCCCGTGAGTTAGGGGCAAAATGAAGCTTCAACATTCGTTCCTTCTCTCTTTGAAATCCACGAGTTCAGATCTCCGATGCGGAGTTCCGAAGTTTCAATCATGAGCGAAGCCGCTGGTCAGAGGGCCCTCTCCGATCGCATCTACGACGTTCAGCAAAATCTACTTACGCTGCATCAGACGAATCGGGGCCCGACCATACGGGGATTTCCGCTGGATACCCCGGCCAGCCGCGTCGCCTCTCGCCAGCATTCAGGACGAACTCCCCGTGTGAAAAAATAGAAGGAAGAAGCTTATGTCATTCCTCGGATTTCGCTAGCGTCGAAGTATGCGGAATTCGTTAGGGAATTGGATCGGACCCTTGGTCGGGTTGGGAATGCTCGGCCTGATGGCTTGTGGAGACGACAGCACCACCAAATCCGGCGGGGAGGTCCAGCGTGAGATCTTCTACGAGGGCTACTCGAGCGATATCTACGCGGATGACGCCCACTGGATGTGCAAGCGAGGTCTCCCCGGCGACGAATGCGATCGCGATCTCGACACCGCGATCGTTCAGGCCGACGGGCGCTACGAAATCGTGGCCCACGTCGCTCTGGCCGATGCAGAAGTCGATTGTCTCTACATCTACCCCACCGTGCGACTCGGGACCGAGGGCAACGCGCCTTTCGACGGAAATTACTCAGAGGAAATCGCCACCACTCGCAATCAGGCAGCCCGCTTTGGTGAGGTTTGCGAAGTCTACGCGCCGGTCTATCGACAACGCACCCTGACCGCGGGCGCTAGTGAGGTTTCAGGTCGGGCCTACGGTGATGTGGTCGATGTTTTCAAGCATTACCTGGCCAACCTCAACGAAGGTCGTCCCTTCGTATTAATGGGGCACTCCCAGGGGGCTGGCCATCTCCGCCGTTTGATCCGAGAGGAAATCGACACCAACTCGGCGCTGCAAGACCGGATGGTATCGGCGCTGCTGCTGGGGTCCGGCGTGCAGGTCCCGGTCGGCGAAGACGTCGGGGGCAGCTTCGCAAACGTGGCTGCCTGCCGCAGCGACAAACAGACAGGCTGCGTCATTTCCTACGCATCGTTTCGCCACACCTCGCCACCTGCAGCCGGTTCGCTCTTCGGACGCGCCCGAGCGGACGGCCAACAGGCGCTGTGCACAAATCCAGCCAGCCTGAGCGGTGGAGCCGGCTTGCTGACACCCTATTTCAGCCTCGTTGACGGAACTCAGTTCAGCAACCCCGCCCCGGACCTGGCTTGGGCGGACGACCTGGAAGACCCTCCGCAGCTCGATGTCGACTACGTCTCCTTGCCCGGCCTGGTGACCTCGGAGTGCGTCACCGAGGGGGACTACACCTATCTCTCTCTCCGGGTCAATGCCGATCCCGGCCCGCGGACCGACAACATCGGCGGCGATCTCACTCCAGAGTGGGGCATGCATATCGTGGACGTCAACGTCGCGATGGGGAATCTGGTGGCGATCGTAGGCTCACAGAGCGAGGCGTGGTTCGCGACGCACTGAACCAGGCTCGGCGAGGCCTTACCTTGGAGTCGTACCTCAGGCGTTGTTCCGCAGAACCTTGCCGGCTCGCTCGCCAGTAATTTCCCCTTCCGACACAATCACACTCCCGTTACAGATCGTCGCACGGTAGCCCTGCGCCTTCTGGATCAATCGCGGCACACCACCGGGAAAATCGTTGACCAGCCGCGGCTGTGCCTCCACAACCTTCTCGGTATTGATGACGTTGATATCGGCACGCATCCCGACCGCCAGCGTCCCTCGGTCGCTGAATCCCAGAATGCGGGCCTGCGCACTGGTCAGCATCCGAACCGTCTCGGCCAGGCTGAAGGTACCTTTCTCACGGCACCAATGAGACAGCATGAAAGTCGGCCAACCAGCGTCGATAATCTGGGTCAAATGCGCGCCCGCGTCGCCGAGACTGGGCAAGACCCAATCCTTCTGCAGGAACTTCTCGACCGCCGCGTAGTCGTGGTTGAAGAAACGAACATGAAAAAGCGCCTCGCCATCGGTTTCGAGCATGATTCGCAGCCAGGTCTCTGCGGGATGCTCTCCGGCCTCCTTTGCTAGCGCCGGAAGGCTTGCGCTCGGGTCATGGTCGTAAACGGGCGCATCGCCATCATCCAGCGAATAGAAATTGACCGCGAACATATCGACGAGCTTTGATCCCCTGGCTTCTTCGATCAGCTGGCCGCGAGTCTTCTCGTCCCGGATGGCTTCGAGGCGATCCTCGAAGTCGAGCGCCACGAGTTCAAGCCATGCGGGTGTCATCGAACCCGGAACGAATGTATCCGGTGGCATCACCATGATGTTCGTTTTGAGCCCCGACAAGAATCCTCCCGAACGCGGCAAGGTCAGAGCCGTCACGTCGAGGCCCTCGGCTCGCATCCCCTCGACATAATCCTCATAGGCACTAGCCTTGCCCTCCGAGCCGGGAATATGTGGCGCCGTAAAAATGGTTCGGGTCTTGGCTGCCAGCGACTGCTGTCTCAGGATTTCCATCTCGGATGCGAATCGCGTGTATTCAAGAACGTTCTGCACCAGCCCATTATTCTCACCAAGCGCCTTGGCGATCGCGACCATCTCATCGGTCTTGGCGAAGGTGCCCGGAATACTGCGACCGTCCGGCATCCGATGGGCGAGCAAGCGGCTGCTCGAGAAACCAACGGCCCCCTCTGCAACGGATTTCCCGACCAAGGCTGCCATCTCTTCGATCTCGTCAGTCGTCGGTTCCCCGTCGACGGCTCGATCGCCCATCACATAAGTGCGGATCGCGCAGTGGCCAACCAGACCGGCCACGTTAATGGCCGGCGCAAGCCTCTCCAGCGAGTCGAGGTACTCGCCATAACTTTCCCAATCCCAGGGCAATCCCTCGAGGATCGTTTTTCCCGGAATATCTTCTACGGATTCCATCATTCCCGCGAGCACGTCACGATCGCCCGGTTTGCAAGGCGCAAATGTCACGCCGCAGTTCCCGAGAAGTGCCGTCGTGACGCCATGCCAGACGACAGGCGTCAGCGCGGGATCCCATCCGACCTGCGCATCAAGGTGGGTATGCAGATCGATAAAGCCCGGCGTCACCGCGTGCCCTTCGGCGTCGATCTCCCGCCTCGCCTCACCCTCCACGTCACCGATAGCCACGATGGTATCCCCCGCAACCGCAATGTCTCCCACGAACGGCTCCGAGCCGGTTCCGTCAACAATAAGACCTCGTCGAATAATCAGATCGTAAGTCAAGATATTTCTCCTTGGGCTTTGGGGTCGAGAAACCACGGCACCATTGCTGTGACGGATGCTCGACTGCAATGCGGTCTGATACCCGACCGAAGACCTGAGACATGGCGGGGATCCGAACAATATTCAGTCACAGCAACTGTCATAACCGTTCACGACGCCGCAAATCAACCGGCCTCAAATAAAAAAGGCAGGGATTCAGGCCGCGATCCTCGGGGTTGACAATTCGAGGACTACCAACACAAGACTGCCTCCATGCGGCGTGTCGTCAATCGCCCATCATGGAGCAGTTCCCCCAAAGGAAATCTGGCCCAGCGACAAAGCCTGGCGCGATGACGCGCCGTTCTTTCTCTTTCTTCATATCTGGGACGTTCACTATGACTTCGCCCTACCGACAGCTACGTCGGCAAGGTTCTGAACGTGCTCGAACAGATCGGCGCCTCCGAGCGAACGATTCGTATCCCGATAACCATTTCACAACCTTCGCGGATTCCTCCGGGCCAGGTCAGCGAGACACAGGTTCGGCTCGCCGATATCGCACCTACCATTCTCGGCCTCGTCGGGATTCCGCAGTCACCGGAATTCGGGTACGCCCGCATTCGGCGAGGCGTTGCGTGCGGCCGAACGAGACCAGATACTCACCAGTCGGGACAAACCTCCTTTCCGAAAGTCAGCGGCAACCACAAAGCCGCACGAGGCGAGACTTCGAGCGCTTGGGTATATCGATTAGACGAGCACGAGTCGCCGATGCCCACCCCGGTAGGCCACCGGCGAGGAGGAACGAACATCTGGGTTGTGCAGGATTATCGATATTTTCCAAAGCCCGATCTCCTCTATTTTGGGATTCGAAACCAGCGCTTTGCTCTACCCTTGGCCGCAGGCCGTGAAGAAAATAGCCCATAGTCTGGCGTTCGCCAGAACAGCATTTTTCGGACCTCCGACCGAAGGCGATCGCGCGATGAACCATGCGCGAAGCAATTGTCGAGACTTGGGGATAGCTCCAAACCGAAAGTGCCAGATGTGATGCGACTCCGGACAACGAGGGCAACTCTTGCGACGACGGTGCCTTTTGCACCGCAGGCGAGACCTGTGCGGCGGGATCTTGCGTGGGCGGTGGAGCCACCGACTGCTCGGGATCGGCTGATGAATGCAACACCGGAAGCTGCAACGAAAGCACCGACAGCTGCGAGGCAACGCCGGCCGCATCCGGGACAACGTGTGGTGACACGTCGGATAATGATCAGCCAGACGGGACCACGTGCGAAGACGGCGACGATCCAGCTGATCTCGAGCAATGTAGAGGCGGTATCTGCAACCCCGACGCCGAAGACTTCATTGCAGTGTGCAATCACCCTTGCCCGTCTCGTATCCGCCTGATTCGAAACCCAGCCAAGCTCGACTACCTCTACCTGAAGGCTGGGTTCAACCCGCCTGGCGGAGCTGCGTATGATCCTGAATCCTGCGAATTCGAGATACAGATCTCCAACGCTGCCGGTGTAATTTACAGCGGCGGTCTGGCCGCCGGGGAGCTACCCCGCAAAGGCACCCGCTGGTTCTACAAGGACCGTTCCGCTCGCATTAACCCAGCCTCGAATGATGGAATCGGGCTCATTCAGATGGCGCCACGACCAGGCGGCTTCTGGCGATTCCAATTCAAGGCCTTCGCAAACCTCGACGCAGCCACCGAGTCGAATATGACGCTACGCATGACCACCTGCGGGGCCTACTACGAACTGACAACGGACTGGAAACAGCGTAGCTCCGGCTTCACCCTGGATCTGCGCAGCGCAATTCCATGACGAGGCTGACACCAGACAGATGCGAACCTGAGGCGGAACGCTAGTCTGCCTTCATGACTCGATCATAGAGAATCCAGCTGTAATCCACGCCGAACGCGGCAGCATGATAGTGGCATTCCAGACAGCTGTCGTTGGTCTGGAAATAGGTCTCCATTGTCGTGTTGGCAGCCACCTCCGGGAAGGGATCTCCGGCAAATGACGGTTGAAACGAGGGCGGACTGAAGTCCGGGTCGTACGGAGTGCGTAACGACGGGTCAAGCGGCCACTGCGTCACAACCAGTTCGTAGTTTTCCCAAACTGTCCCTGCCAACAAGGCCCGGTATTTAAGATTGAGATCCTGAGTCGAGTAGCCACCATCGACGACAGGTGTCGATGGGATCGGCAGGGCACGGGTGACCTGAACGGGTTGGCGGTCGGCAATCGCGGGATAGGGGACCTCCAAAGGCAAGGGCTGGAAGTCGAAGCCGAGAGGCTGATCTCCATCCATCTGGCTTGGCGGATTGGCGGTGCCATTATTGAATGACGGATGAGCTCCGGAGACGTTGTCGACGTGCTCGAATGTTGACCAGATCCACTGCGGGAAGATTTCTGTTTTCTGCATGATGTGAATTCCGACGAGACCCATCCGCGCCGGAAAATAACGCCCCTCGGGGCCAGAAATAAACGCCTCCACGGTATAGAATCTCGAAAGATCATCGTCATCCGTCATCTGACGCCACGCAGCCTTGATCTCGAGAGCGTTCGCGTCGAACTGGATTCCCTGTGGTGGGCTGATCCCTGCGGCGATCTGCTCGGAGACGGTTTGCTCGATGGCCGCCTCGACGGTCGCCTTGTCATACCAGCCATTGCGACGGACCTGATTATATTGGATCTGGTTCACGCGGACTTCGTAACGGGCGTAGTTGCGGTTCTGGTCGGTCAAGGGGCCGCTAAACGCCTCATTTACTTCGCCGGGAAACCCGCCCTTCGTCACCATGGCGAGGACCCTACCCCCGGGGATCAAACCGGCCGGTGTCATAATGGGTTCGGTACTACTCCACTCGAGCGGGGTTGACCCGTCGGTCCGAAACAGCTCGAAACCCGCCCGATAGCTTTCCCAGACGATTGCTGAGCTTCGGCCCCCGATTTTATTCGTTTGGCGAAATTTCTTGACGCTTTTTGGCTGGAGGGGTGCGCCGCGATTCACTGGATCCGCGGGCCACGACAGTGCGATAAACGATTGCCACGAAAACGTATCGAAGAATGGCCGGGAGGCAACGGGGTCGTCCTGCAGTTCCTCAGGAGGGAGTGTCACCTCCAGTGGCAAGACGCCGGAAAGAACCGGCACAAGGCTGGCATAGGGCCCGGCTGGATCAGGCGTCCCGCTGTTGCCGCATGCCACAAAAAACGAAGTGACGAGGATTGAAAATAGATAATTTCTCAAAACGTGCTTACCTTTGGTTGATCAGCTCTCAAGAATCTCTGCCCTATATTGGGACTACAAGCAGTCGATTCTAGGCTTCTAACAGCCTTCCAGGCTCGCCTCGAATTTGACAATCCTGTCCTGGATGCCGCCGCACGCTTTCCGACGGCATCCAGTGCGGGTGGGCCTCGCCGCCTTCAGGGCCAGGACAACCGAATGCAGTTAGTCCCCGCGTCGTTCTGAGCGCAGTCCGCGACCCCGACCGTGGTGTCGGTGCTCGCCAGATCGAAAGGCGTCCCTGTGGGAATCTGCGTCACGGCGACCGGTTCATCGCCCAACAGGACGCCGTCTGCGGCCAGGCGTTGCAGGAATAGAGTTTCCGAATCACCAACAGGCTCGGCCCAGAGCACCAGAAACTCGGATCCGCTGCTGCTGACCACCGGAGAGCGAATCGTGTCGGCCTCTGCGAGCAGCAGACCTCCATCTGGGTCGAGAGCCGCCCCGCCCCCCTGCGCCGTGAATCGGAGGACGCGCAACTCGGTGAGTGGGCCGCCTCGGGTCGCAGCAGAGCCCTATGCCGCAAGGAAAGTCTCGCCAACAGTGGCGAGACCTGGCTTCGCGGACGTTTCTGCGCCCAGGGAAGTCAGGATTTCTCGAGTGTTCTCGATTCCCGGCACCGGGGTTTCGATCCAACCGGCAACGAGAACCCTTTGGGAGTCGTTGGCAGGAACAGTTGGCGCCCTCGCGAAAATTCCCCCGACGGCATTGTTGCTTCGGGCGAGAGCAGGCCAACCTTCGCTGGTTGCACTGTTTTGAAACGGATCGAGGGTCTCCCAGGGGCTTCCCGAGGAAAAACCGTCGATTTTCGCGGTGTCACAACTCGTACCGGGATCTGTCACGCCCAAGGGGCAGGAACGGCATCCCGCCGATCCGCTGACAAAAGGTCGCTCCGCGCGACCAAGGAGGAAAGCCTCATGAAAACAATCAAGCTGATCAAAACCCTGAACTTCAAACGAGCCCTCGTCGTGGCCGCTCTGTTCCTCGCGGCTCTCGGGTATGCGAAACCGGGGCAAGCCATGCCCCATATTATCGATTTTGATTTCCATTTACTTTCCGCACCGGGAGAGTGCTCCGCATCCATCTATGACGTGGCGGCGAAGCATAGTTCCTGCACGCTCAAGGCGAGGGCCAAGGCAGCCAGGAGTGGCCGCCAGCCCAACTTTTCTGCTTGCGAAGCAAAAGTTTTTCGCTGGGCGAAAAAATCCGTGAAGGCCTGCTGCAGCGTCCTCGACGGCGATCCTGCGGCGCACGAAGCCTGCCTCGAAAGCCTCGACGCCGCCATCGTGAACACCAGCGGGACCAACTATTGTCTCGAGAATTGGTGTGTCGCACCCGGCGAAGGATCCTGCGATGGCGGTGGCGACAATCACCACGAAGGCCTCGGTGGTTCGTTCAGCCCCGGCGGCGACATCCACAGCCGTCCCCGCTGAGCGGAGGGTCGGGCGGCATCGGACATTTGCCACGAGGCAATCTCGCGGGGCCGTCCGAAGCTGAAGCCCACTCATGGCAGGGGGCCACGGGTGGGGACCAGGCAGGGGGCAGCTCGAAAGAGCTGCCCCCCTCTTGTTTTGCCACGCTGGGAAACATGCGAAAGCGTGTGGGACCGGAGCGCGTTCTGATCCCGAACGCATAAGCTCTCCCGGGGCGCATCCGCTACCCCGACCCGCCCGCCGCAGAGTCCCTGGCGGGAAAAATCAACGCCGATCAAGGATCGGCGCGACTGACGGGCTCTTCCAGCGTCCCGAACAGCCAATCGTACAACATCGTCAGAGTCGCGTAGTTGCCGCGGTTCATGTTCACATGATGCGCCGCATGGAGCGAAGTCATCCGGTCAATCGTCCTGAAGGGAAAATACGGAAGATCAACGAATGTGTGATTCAGAGTGTTTACCTGCGTGAATATCAAGGTCGCGATTGCCACGGCAAAAGCATTCAGTGGGCCGCCCGAAAGTGCCGCAACGAGCGGGATCGAACCCAGAAAAAGACAGAGCCCTATAAATGTCTCGAGCGGATGCACATAGAGCGCGTCGATATAGGTCGGCTTCAGTGCGCGGTGATGGAGCGCATGAATGCGGCGCAGGAGCCTTCCGTGAAACACAAAGCGATGCGTCAGATAGTAAAGAAAGTCGAAGAGCAACAGAACGGCCGCAATTTCGACGAGACTGGCCCAAATCGGCCGGGCTTCCAGATTCACAGAAAACGGCAGGATCGCAGCGTAGAAGACAAGGTTTGTTCCCAGACCTAGCCGAGTATTGATCTCGACCGCCTCCTTGAAGGATTTGCGAGCCAACTTCGGTCGATCGGCTTCCCGATTGAGCGTGCGCATCCGCTGAACCGCCGGCACTCGCAAAAGTAATTTGCTCCCGACCGTGGTCAGCACCACCAGGGTTGCCACAAAAGCAAGAGCTGCCTGCCAGTCGTAGGTCATATCCTTTATTCTCCGCTGAGGTTCGAAAACGTGAGGACTGAATTAGCCCCAACGACGCGCTGTTCGTCAAGCCCGATCGTGCCGCCCCAGGCCTTCCAATCCCATTCCCGCCCGAGACGGAGGCGATGCCCAACGTCTACCCGTCCTCACCCTGTTGCCGCAGGGAACGATAGACGCAGACCAATGCGAGTTGACTCATTGGCCCGACAACCAACGATCCCGCGATCAAAAAAGCAACGCCGAGTACCGGTGCAGCTGGCTGACTCCACCTCGCCGTTCTTGTCCTAGGAGGCGACGCTCGCTTTGACCTGCACGGTCGAGCGGCGGTTCTCCCCGGCCCCCAGCGCCTCGTGGTAACGCTCTTCCAGCGCCGCAGTTTCCGGATCGACGGAGTCCAGCGTCCAGTCTTCCGTAGGAATGGGTTCCAAAACTTCGATGCGGACCTCACCGCGCCGCATGATGAAGCCGTCTTGGGGCAGGATCTCGCCGGCGTTGTGGATCACGATGGGGATGAGAGGTGCCCCCGTCCCGACGGCCACGTGGGCAGCGCCCTTCTTGAAGCGGCCCACCGCTTGGCCTTCGCTACGGGTGCCCTCCGGGGCGAGGGCCAGCCCCAGGCCCTGCTCGCAGGCCTCGACAGCGGGTCGCATGGCGGCCTCCGCGTCGCGGCCGCGGTCGCGCTCGACAAACACGGTGCCCACGAAAGCAAAGGCAGGCCCCAGCACGACGTTCTTGCGGATTTCGCTTTTGGCCACCGCGACAAAATCCTCCTTCAAGAGGGCGCAGACGAGAATCGGGTCGATGCCGCTCTGGTGATTGATCGTAAAAATGGCTGGCCTCACGCGAAGCCGCTCGACGCCCTCCACACGAAGGCGAATGCCCGCCGCCCGCGTGCCATGGCGGCCCCAGAGCCGGGTGGCCCGATTGAAGCCGCGCCTGCGTTCGCCCGTCACCAACGCCGTAAAAACGCCGGCCGCAAGGCCGGGGAGTATGGCGCCGACGGCCAGGACCGTCCGCACGACGTCGCCCAGGGTGGGCGCCGGAGCGCCGCGATTCTCTCTCATGGGATTGGCCATACCCTCTGGGCAAGCCAGACGGTAGGAAACATGAAGGCCGTTTTTTCCCGAGCCATCCTCCGCCTCGTGCCAACCAGCGATTCCGTCAAACGCTGCTACTTGGTCCGCACCTCGTGACCGCGATCGCGAAGTGCATCGAGGGCCGCCGGCAGGCGCCGCGTGCCGATCAAGGAATCTCCGAAGAACAAGTCGACCAGCTCGGCAGTTTCGTCAATACGTTGCGGAAAGGGAACGGTCCCAGCGGCTTCAACGTGGGTCACATGGTCATATCCCTCCATGATCGCCAGCACGTGGTCCCCTTCAATGGTTGCAAAATACTCTTCCATCGCCGCCGGCGGGATCAGGAAGTCGTCCGTTCCGACCGAGAGAAACGTCGGGCTCGGCTCCTCGAGGCTCGAGCTTCCAAAAACACCCATCAACATCGTCGCCGGAGCGACAAGAAAGTTCGCTCCGATACGCTCATCCCGGCAACAGGGATGCCGATCCAGAGCCGTTGTCGTCGCTCCGCCGAGAGAGTGTCCGAGCACGCCGACCCTTGCACCATCGATGCGCCCTTCAAGCGGATCACCGCTCTGGCTAGCTGCTGCGAGCAACTGATCGATGAGGAACGATACATCTCCCGGTTGCGAAACCAGGTCCCCAATCGCCTGACTATACCCTCCCGGTGCCTGGTCATTCGTCAGCGGGAACCAGATTGCTGCCACGACCCAACCCTGCGCTGCGAGCTGTCGTGCGAGAATCTCGAACCGATCCGGATTCCCTCCGAATCCGTGCGCAAGCACCACCAAGCCACAGCCTGAGCCGCCACAGGGCACAGCAGCAAGGGACGTCGGTGCGTACCAGAGATTCGTCCGCACCGTGCGGCTCTCGGCTCCTGCGTAATCGCCATTCGCCGGCGTTCTGCGACTGGAATCTTCGAAGGTGCGGGACTCCGCGAGGACCTGCGCTGGGTCGACCTCGGAGGGGCCGGAAGAGGACTCACCGCAGCCAACTCCCATGACAGCCAGGAGGGCGGGAAGTATGGCTCCCAACCATCTTCGATCTGGAAAACGCTTCGCACGCGGCCCCGCCATCGCGGGGCGCAGGGGAACTGATGTCGTAAGTCGCATGCCCTATATCTCTTCATGACTCGACCCAGCTGTCAATTCCGTACCCGACGTTAGGAAACAGGAAGGCCCAAACCCGCTGCATCTCGCCAAACCAAGAGAATTCCGACGCAGCCGCACACACTCCCGCCTGCGCCAGTTAGCCGCAGCTCTGGGCAGGCGCAGAAATTCTCGAAGAAATCGCCAATGTGGCCACGAGGCGCCCGGGCCAGTGCGTTCGTACCGCCCATCGCCTTACGTCAGATCCTTTTGCATGACACGCCTCGTTTCTCCGAGATCTTGCATGCGTTTATTTTGGATAGTCCTGATCGCGGGCCTGGCGAATCTTGGTAATCTATTGTCCTCCGTCACGGCCCAAGCAAACTCTTCCAACAAACTTGGTTACAGTCCTATTTTTTCTTCGGGCTGTACCGTGGAAGAAGCTGGTAGCGCCTCAGAGCCCTCTACCATTCCGGTCACGATCGGCGGCAAGGTCTTTCGCCTGGTGCCAGATACCGGCAGCTCAAATCTCATCGTCGGTTCCAGCAAGTGCGAGGCGGAGTGCGAACTGAAGACGGTCTACCGCGGCCGGTTGATTCCACAGCCGACAGTCCCCATGAGGTTCGCTACCGGAGGCATGGTGAATCAATATGCCATTGATGAAATCGGCATCGGCGGCTTGGCCGTAACAAAGCCGTTTTTGGCATCCGTCAAAAATCTCAAGATCGGGGGAGCTTACGCGTATCCCCCCAAAGGAAGCTCTTGCTACCAGACGCGCGATGGGGTCATTGGACTATCCAAGGACTCGCGCAGATCGGCATCGCGCCCAAACCAGGTGGCGGAGGAACCATTCTTGGCGCCCGGGTCCTGAAGACAATGCGGGCGGACAACGCCGCGGCCGCACCGGACCGTGCCGATAGCCTGCCGATGCTCCTCGGCCGGGATCTGTCCTGCCTCGCGGTAAGGGCGATCGGTAAACCAGCCCGTCTGTGGACTGATGCCCGTGAGCGTCAGCGTCGAGTCGGTGAGGGTCGCACCGCTTGAGGTCTCGACAAAGAGACGCTCCGGTCCCTTGTTGTTCGAGTCGCCACAGGAAGCGGCGAGGAGCATGACGGCGGCGAGCAAATAGAAGGGTGCTTTGATTCTAGGAGTTCCCTCAAAGTCTGCGGGGGTTTGCAAACGCACAAACGCCGCGCCAGCCCGCTGCATGAGCAGGCCGCACGCGGGGCGACTGGCTTGTCCGAGAATATTCTCGCCGAAGGGTCAAGCCCACTCTGCTACTGCGCGTCCGACCCGATACACACCCCAGCACACCCATAGCCACAGACAGACCCGCAACACTCTTCCGAATTGGGATTCCACGCCCAGTCAATAGACGCGCAATAGGCCTGCAAGTCCGAGGTGGAACCTGTGCCTAGGCTGCCTTCTGCGCCAGCCGTACCATCTGCCACCAAATCGCTTGCGGCCACCAGAAAGGCAATTACGTTCGCAGCATTGCCATAGGCGGAGCATTTATCGTCTCCTGCGTCCGGATACTTACCTTCGAGCGCGACGAAAGAGGCGTTGATTTTCGCGTCGCACTTGTTCTCCATTGAGGCCTTCTTCTCGGCGCTGAGCTTGTCGCCCTTCTTGAGCGCGATGGAGTCCACCTTGATGCGGCACTGCGAAAACTTCGCGGCGGCCAGCAACTTGCCGGAGTCGCATTTTGTCTGGTTGGAGAGGCCCGCATCAGCCGGCGTAGCGGTGAACGAGAAAGCCAGCGCGATGGCCAGAGTGAGGATTGTGGTTTTCATGGGATCTGCTCCGTTCGTGGTTCGTGGAGTACAAATGGTACCTTTGGATAACCGCGACGGTCAACACAGCGGTTTGGAAGCCGCCGCACCCGCAAAATTGGCCTCGGTTGGCGTTTGCTGATCTCTCCAGCCTGCCCCGATTTGCGGGCGACTACTGCAATCCCCGCCCCGCGAACACCGACGCCGCGATCGCCGCTTGATCCTCTGCCGACTCCGCGACGAGAACCATGTCGGCAAACCCTAGCTCGTCCAGGGTGAGCGAGAGGCCGGTGACCGCCACGCAAAGCTCGCCGAAGGTGACGCCCGCCGCCTGCTGGTAGCTCGCCTCGTCGCGAGGATCGCGTCGGCGCTCGACGATAGCCCGCATCTTGAACGCCTCGGCTCGCGCCTTCGATAGCGAGCCGCTGGTCTGAAGCGCCATCGCCCCGGCCTCGCCTGCTCGCATCCATCGGGACTGATAGTAGCGCCTCCCGCGTGGCGTGACCTTAATGCGCAGACCTCGCACCTCAGAGTCTGATCGCCAGACGGCTCGCCGCTTAGTCGCAGCCTCCCGCCCCATCCGCTCCACCTCTGCCTCCGTCAACTTCGCCACGACGCAGCGATACAAGGTTTCGCCGAGCAGAACCAAAACAGAGCCAAATTCAGGCCAGAAAATCGGCGACCAGGCGAGACGGGCCAGCGTGGGAAAAAGAAAAACCCCCGGAAAACCCCTGCAAATAAGGGGTCTACCGGAGGCTTTTCAAACGCGCCCTGAGAGATTCGAACTCCCGGCCTTCTGATCCGTAGTCAGACGCTCTATCCAGCTGAGCTAAGGGCGCAATTCAGCGAGAAACATGGATGTAGTCTTCCGAGAGACCTATGTAAAGGCCGGAGAACCTGGTTCGTTCCAAACCCGACGAGACCACTGGGCACGTTGGCCGATCGGATTCAGACCTGGCGGAACCGAGGTCGCCAAGGGCCACATTCCGTCAATACATCAGGCTCGGTTACGGCGGGCCTCGATGAAGCTCCTGACCATCGTGACCAGAGCGATGGCCGTAAAGACCATCATGACCACCACTCGACTGATCGCAGCAAAATCGCCACGAGCGATAGTCCCGCGCAGCGGCATAATCAGCGCCACGAGAACTACCAGCGTCAGGCCGGCTGCGGCATGCGCGACCACCTTATTCTCCGACTTCAGGCCACTGTAACAAGCCAACAAGGCAACCCCGAAAGCGGCAGGAATCAAGGCGGTCGGCGACGGAGATTCCGACGCGAGATAGCCCCACCCCGAGAGTAAGATGAGAATCAACCCGTTAATCAAACTTGCTGTATACGGTTTCATAAATCGCTCCATTCGTTAAAAGCCCAGCCTAACAAAGGGCTCTTGAGAAAACGAAGAAATAACCGAGCCACCGCCTTCGCCCAACTACTCTCTTGTTCTGCGATGCCATAACGACCGGATTAGATCAGATTGGAATCTCATCGAGTCGTCGACGGGCGGCTCCTATTTCGCCAGAATTCGTAACGCGAAGTCGACTTCGTTCTCGCCGCGGAAGTCCTCGATGCCCAAAGCGGGCGCGTAGAGAGTGTACTCGATCCCGACCCGGCTGGCTTTGTCCGCGATCGTGGTCGCGTGTCTTGGGTGGTGCAAGATGAGGTCCCAATTGGACGGCAATCGATTCGGTCGGTCCTGGTTTCGGATGAAGAGGGCGGGGTCGTCCGCTGTCATAAGCGGGATCATGTCAACGTCGCGCCGGTAAGCGCGGGTTTCGGACGAACCAAGGTCGTCGAGGTCGGAGATGCCGTAGAAATCCAGGATTTTGTCCTCGAGTTCGGGACAACGCGATCCCCCCCGAAAGCAAGCGCCGCTTCCATAAAATACATCTTCGCTCCAACGGTCCACGTCGAAGCTAGCCTGCGTCTCGCGCAGGATCGCGCCCTGCACTCGCGTCGACTGCCGCAGGACCGGATCGGTGCTGAAAGGCTCCGCGCGGTCGTCGCTCACGGCAATCCAGAGGCTCATGCCGGCGCCAACCGAATCACCCAGAAGCACGATGCGAGCGGCGTCGATACCTAGCTTCTCGGCATGGAGGCGTATGAATTGAACAGAGCGCGCCCCGTCCCCCAAAGGGGTTCGGAGGCCCAATGCCTCGGACCTGTTCAGAAACCGGTAGTCGACGCTCGCGACCGCGACGTCCGCATCGATCAGTCTCTTGATCTGGGGAGCCGAGTCCTCGGACCACGCAACCGACCGAGAGCCACCGGTGAAATCGCCACCATGAAAGTAGATCACCAGAGGGGCCGCATAAGGATTTTTCGGCAATAGTATATCGAAGAGGTTTTTCTCGACGGACGGGCCATAGGCGATCGCTTCATGAAAGCTCGCATCGAGTTCCGACAGTGCTTCCGGGAGGGGTGTCGGCTCGGTCAGGACCGTCCCTGAGCTGGAACCCCCGCAGCCGGCGATCAGCAGGATGCTACACGCAATCAGGAACGCGGCATTACGGCCGCGTTTGCCCCGACCCCCAACATCGTTGCTCTCCATCTTGTTGATCATGCCGCGCTGCGCGATTCGTTGCAAAACATTTGGTTGCACCACCCCGCCAACACATAGCCTTTGAGGAGATAGCATGCAGCCCTGCAGGCGTTTCGCGCATGAGAAAATTGGCCTTATACACGTGAATCAAAAAGGCTACCCGGAATGCCTGGTCGACAATCGCAGCCCTTGGGGATGCTCCACAGATAAAGGCACCCAATTCATCTGGGAGTTCCTGAACAAGAATCACGAATCGCCATAATCATCCAAGGAATTACAGACCGTGGCCTACCGCTTGATGCGGCCAGTGACCAAGCCGCCAAACGCTTCATCGATCTACAGCGGTATCGGGACAACCTGTTCGGAGAGACGTTCCAGTACTTCATGCATCATGCATCCGGCAGCGGCGAACGGCATCAGCGGATGACTCGAAACCAGCAACGGTGTGCGAAAACTACTTCTTCAGGGCCTTGAAGACACCATCCTTATCTCTCAGGACCATGTCCAGAACCATCGTGAAGCAGGTCGCGGCTGCACCGGCAGAAGACTGTTCGGTCCGGCGCAGCTGCGTCGCAACACTCTTCGAACTCGTTGTATACCCACATCATGTAACTCGTGCCGCCCAATAGCTGCACATCGCGCCAATCGCGCAGTTGTAGCTCGTCGCCACAGCTACGTCTGCGAATCACTTCACCTGAGCGCTGCGCATCCACACGAATATTCGCAGTCCCAAATGCCACGACATCGCAATCTCACCCGCGCCAGTTGGCATTTCCATGATCGAGTCGGTATTCATCACCGGGGCCCTTTTTTCGCGGAAGGCGCTCTATTCGTCTATCCCGATTCTGCCAAAAGTCAGCATTGCCCGCCCGTCCTGCCCGTGGCGGCGACGCCAAGCGGCCCCCTCAGGACTCGCCTGAAGAAAAGAGAGCACCATGAGCCTTTACGAAAGCTACCTCGCAGAAATTGCAGACCGAAAAAACGATGAACTCCACGCGAAACCGATCGACGGAGCCGATCTGGTCGGCGAACTCATCGGGCTGATCAAGGACCCCCTGAGCGCTCATCGAACGGAGGCGCTCCGCTTCTTTATCTACAACACGCTGCCCGGAACCACGAGCGCGGCCGGCGCCAAGGCGGCCTTCCTCAAGGAGATCATCCTCGGCGAAGCCAAGGTCGAAGAGATCGACGCCGCCTCCGCCTTTGAACAGCTCTCCCACATGAAAGGCGGCCCCTCCATCGCCGTTCTCCTCGACCTCGCGCTCGGCGGCGATGAGGAGGTCTCCAAAGCCGCCGCGGATGTGTTGAAGACTCAGGTCTTCCTCTACGACGCCGACACCCAGCGTCTCAAGGAGGCCCATCAGGCAGGCAACCCGATCGCCACGGGCATCCTCGAGAGCTACGCCAAGGCCGAGTTCTTCACCAAGCTCCCCGACATCCCCGAGACCATCGAACTTGTGACTTACGTCGCCGGCATCGGCGACATCTCGACCGACCTGCTCTCTCCCGGCAGCGACGCTCATTCCCGTTCCGATCGCGAGCTCCACGGGAAGTGTTTGATCAGCGAAGACGCTCAGAGAGAGCTAGTCGGGCTGAAGGAGGAGCACCCTGACAAGCGGGTGATGCTCATCGCCGAGAAGGGGACCATGGGCGTCGGCTCTTCCCGGATGTCCGGCGTAAACAACGTCGCGCTCTGGATTGGCGAGCAGGCCAGCCCCTACGTTCCATTCATCAACATCGCTCCGGTCGTCGCGGGCACCAACGGCATCTCCCCGATCTTCATGACGACTGTCGGTGTGACAGGCGGGATCGGGCTCGACCTCAACAACTGGGTCAAGAAGCAGGACGCTGACGGGAATATCATCCGCGGTGAAGACGGCGATCCCGTGCTCGAGCAGACATATTCCGTCGACACTGGAACCGTTCTCACCATCAACACCCAAGAAAAGAAGCTCTATAAGGATGGCGAAGAGCTGATCGACGTCTCCAGCGCCTTCACTCCCCAGCAGGTGGAGTTCATGAAGGCGGGAGGATCCTACTCGGTGGTGTTCGGAAAGAAGCTGCAGACCTTCGCAGCCAGGACACTCGGGATCGAAGCTCCGGAGGTCTACGCCCGCTCGCAAGAGATCTCCCACGAGGGGCAAGGCCTTACCGCGGTCGAGAAGATCTTCAACGAGAACGCGGTCGGCACCACCCCCGGTAAGATTCTTCACTGCGGCTCCGATGTCCGGGTCGAGGTCAATATCGTCGGCTCGCAGGACACCACGGGCCTGATGACCTCTCAGGAGCTCGAGATGATGGCTGCGACGGTCATCTCGCCGATCATCGATGGCGCCTACCAGTCCGGTTGCCACACCGCCTCCGTGTGGGACAAAAAAGCCGAGGCGAATATCCCCAAGCTCATGACGTTCATGAAGAAATTCGGACTCATCACGGCGCGGGACCCCGAGGGCTCCTACCCCGCGATGACCGACGTCATTCACAAGGTGCTCAACGACCTCACTGTGGACGATTGGGCGATCATCATCGGTGGCGATTCCCACACCCGCATGTCCAAGGGCGTCGCCTTCGGAGCCGACTCCGGCACGGTGGCGCTCGCGCTCGCCACAGGCGAAGCCTCCATGCCCATTCCCGAGTCCGTGAAGGTCACCTTCAAGGGAAAAATGGCCGACCACATGGACTTCCGTGATGTTGTTCACGCAACACAGCAGCAGATGCTCGCGCAGTTCGGTGGCGACAACGTCTTCCAGGGGCGGATCATCGAGGTTCATATCGGCACGCTCGAGGCCGACCAGGCCTTCACCTTCACTGACTGGACAGCGGAAATGAAAGCCAAGGCTTCCATTTGCATCTCGGAGGGCGAGACCCTGATCAAGTCGCTCGAGATCGCCAAGAGCCGTATCCAGATCATGGTCGACAAGGGCATGGACAACGAAAAGAAAGTGCTGAAGGGCCTCATCGACCATGCGGACAGACGCATCGCCGAGATCCACGCAGGCGACAAGCCCGCCCTCGCGCCCGATGGCGGTGCCAAGTATTACGCGGAGTTCACTGTCGACCTCGACAAGATCGATGAACCCATGATCGCGGACCCCGATGTCTACAACGAGGACGCCTCCAAACGTTACACCCACGACACTATCCGCGACCTCACCTACTACAAGGGTGAAAAGGCGGTAGATCTCGGCTTCATCGGCTCGTGCATGGTCCACAAGGGCGACATGAAGATCCTGTCGCATATGCTCAAGAACCTTAAAGAACAGCACGGCAGCGTCGAGTTCAAAGCGCCTCTGGTCGTCGCCCCGCCGACGTATAATATCGTCGATGAGCTCAAGGCCGAAGGCGACTGGGATGTCCTGCAAGAGTACGCCGGCTTTGTCTTCGACGACACGGCCCCAAAAAACATTGCCCGCACCGATTACGAGAATCAACTCTACCTCGAACGCCCGGGCTGCAATCTCTGCATGGGCAACCAGGAGAAAGCGGCGAAGGGTGATACCGTCATGGCAACCTCAACTCGCCTCTTTCAGGGACGCGTCGTCGCCGACGCGACAGACAAGAAGGGCGAGTCTCTCCTCGCGTCAACACCTGTCGTCGTGCTCTCCTCGATCCTGGGTCGCACCCCCACCCTCGACGAGTACAAGGCTGCCGTCAGTGGAATCAAGCTCACTGAATTCGCGCCCCCGAGCAAAGACCTGAGCGCACCGCCGAGCTAGGCACCGCGCCCTTGCCCGGCGTCGTTTCCGTCTAGCGCAAGAGCGAAACCGATGAGGCAACCGGCTGCCTGACCGCAAAAACCTTGCCAGCCGCCATGTCCGAGGCCCACCCCCTAAACCCACAAGACTT
Organism: Candidatus Binatia bacterium; assembly: GCA_029248525.1. Taxonomy (NCBI): domain Bacteria; phylum Candidatus Binatota; class Binatia (SeqCode); species Binatia bacterium. Next base: position 3,399 of record JAQWJE010000053.1, on the reverse strand, counting down.
GCCGACCACCAGACCAACAGCATATGACCTGCCTATGAAGAGAGTCCTCGCCCCCATCGCAATTATATCCATTTTCTCTGCGGCCTGCGGGGGAAGCTCCCAAACTGTAGTGCCCGTCGAGATCGAGACCGACCGCGATTGCGAGTTTCTCGACCCTCAGCATTGCCTCACCCCCTTTCCCAGTGATGTCTTTACCCGCGAGGACGATGCCACGGTGACCGGACGACGCGTGGACTTCGGCCCCGAGGTACTCCTGCGCAATAGCGAGGGCATTCGGATGGACCCTGCCGAATGGAATCGCAACGACGGTTTCAGCCCGGGAGGATTGATGATCACGATGTTCCCGGGCCTCGATGCCGAAACCTCGGATCTGCCGCCCGTGACCGATATTGCTCGCAGTCTGGACACGGACGCGAGCATCGTGCTGATCGATACGAATACGGGGGAACGGGTTCCCTTCTGGTCCGAACTTGATGCCTCCTTCCCCGAAGGCGAGGATCCGGCTCTATTGATCCGACCGGCCCGCTCGCTGCGTGCCGGACATCGGCACGTCGTGGGGATTCGTAACCTGCGCAACGCCGCAGGCGAGTTGCTGGAACCGTCGATCATCTTTGCCGCCTACCGCGACGGAGTCCGCACGGACGCGCCGCGGGTCGAGGCCCGTCGGCAGGCCATGGAAAGGATATTCGAGGACCTCGAGTCGGCCGGCGTGCCACGGGACACCCTGCAGCTCGCTTGGGCCCATACCGTCCGAAGTCAGGATTCGCTGGCACGCAGGCTCCTCCACATACGGGACGATGCCTTCGCGATGCTCGCCGATGATTCGCCCGAATTCACCATCGATTCGGTCTCCGACGGCGGGCTGGTCCAGATCGTGCGCGGAACATTCCGAGTCCCCTTATACCTGACGGGCGACGGCGGTCCGGGCAACGTGTTCCATGACGAGGGGGGGGACTCCCTCCCCCAACAGAATCCGGAAGTTCCCTATCGGGAAGCCAACTTTGTCTGCACCGTTCCCAAGATGGCCACACCCGAGAATCCCGCCCGCCAGTTTGTGTTTGGCCATGGACTGCTGGGCGAAGCATCCCAGACGGCCGGGCTCGGTAGTCTCGGCGGCAGCATCAATATTGCTTTTTGCGGCGCGGACTGGATCGGGATGTCAACCGAGGATGTCCCGACCGTGACCCAGATCCTCGGGCAACTCGGACGGTTCCGCGAACAAGCCGATCGCCTCCAGCAGGGACAGCTCGAATTTCTATTCCTGGGCCGCCTGATGCTCCATCCGGCGGGCCTCGGCAGCCATCCAGCCTTCCGCAATGGAGGCAACGCCTCGGTCCTGAGAAAAGACGACTTGTTCTTCCTCGGAGCCAGTCAGGGCGGCATTCTCGGTGGTGCCACGACCGCAATCGCGCAGGATTGGACGCGTGCCGTGATGGCGGTGGGCGCTGCTCAATATGGCTTGCTCATCCCGCGCAGCATCGACTTTGACGCTTTCGCGAGCTTCATGTCTGAGGCATACCCCGCAGCACTGGAGCGAAAAATTGGCTTCGGACTCATGCAGATGCTTTGGGACCCCGCGGAGGCCAATGGGCACCTCGAGCGACTCGGCCCCGACAGCTACCCGGACACGCCGGAGCACAACATCCTCTACCTGGAGGCATTTGGCGACCACCAAGTGGCCAATGTCGGGACTGAATATGCGGCCCGATCGATCGGTGCTCGCCTCCGCGCGCCAGCTTTGCGGGAAGGGCGCGGCACTGCCGTCGAAGAGTTCTGGGGAATCGAGCCGATCGAGACCTACCCCTATAGCGGGCATGCACTTCTGGTCTGGGACTTCGGCACACCGCCCCCCCCGATCGAGAACCTTGCACCCCGGGATGGGGAAGATCCTCACGGGAAACCTTCCGAAGTCCCAGCGATCCTGATTGCCGTAACCGAATACTTACGCTCAGAAGGCGGGTTGATCGACATCTGCGGCGGCGAGCCCTGCGTGACCGAATGAACGCAGTTCGATGAGCAGGCCGCACGCGGCGCTTGGAGACAGCGAGTTGTGTTCGTCGTCGTTTTTCAAACGGCCCGCAGGTGCGGGACGGGCGCGGTGCGATTGGTTACCCGCACATAATCTGTCCAACGAGTTTTGCTGATTGGGAACGGTCAAGAAAAGACACAGTCCGCTGGGTTTGCCAGATTGTCGCATTGACCGTACGGACCACACAGGTCGTTCACGGAACCCCCTTCCGAAAAACCACTAATTGAGCCTGCGAAAAAAACAAAATCACTCTCGGCGTGTGACTGTAGCTCCCTCCAAATTTTATCGTTGCAACTCTTTGAAACGGCGGTGTCACCAAAATAATAGTTGGTATAGTACCTCAGGTCTTGGGGGTATTTCTCGGCAAAAAAACTGCATATCGCGCCAAGCGCGCAGTCATAGTTCGAGGACGCCGTACACGCGTCGTTCTCCCACGTCCCGCCCGCAGCCTCGCAAACCGCTGGGTTGTCCGAGGTGATATCAGCCGCCGTTCCCGCCAAGGCGGCTTCCTGCTCTGCCGTCAGAGATCCGTCGCCGGAGGCTAGCCACTGCAGGGCTTGGTCCGCGTCGGCGGTATCGGTATCAATTCCGCAGTCAGCAGCACGGACGCCCAGCTTGGTGACAACCTTGGCCGTTGCTTTCTCGAGCGATGCGGTGCGCCTGGAACCGCAGATGCCCTTGGCCGCTTTGCCCTTCTCGACCAGAACCTTGTCCAGTTCGAGACATTTGGCGTAGTTCATCTTGATCTTGGCGTTGTAGACTCGGCATTTGGCTAGAACGTCGAGTGCATCAGCCGGGGTCGCGGTGAACGAGAATGCCAGCGCGACGGCCAGGGTGAGGATTGTGGTTTTCATGGGACCTGCTTCAGTTTGGTGTTTAATGTCGATTGCAAAAAAGGTTACGGCGGAAAATAACCTACGTCAATATTGGATTTTTCAAACATTGACGTTCGCCGCGTGACGTTTCGCCCATGAGAAAATAGGTTTCATGCAGCTAAATCGAACGGAGCAGGCACTGCCCCATCCTGCACGCGACGCGTACTGCCCGAAAGCTCCGCGGAGGCTGATCGCGGCCGATTTCCGCGCGCTGGGACGGCCTACGAAACCGTACTCTGCCCGGACCGACCGGCAGCGATTCTCGCGGGGAATCAAAGCGTTGCCGCCTTCTTGCGGTAGCAGCCTCCCTACCCCTCTTCTACCTGCTTTCTTGAGAGCAGGCTTTGTCCAATCGTTCGGGAGTCTCATGCAGATGCCCAACGCTACCCCATCCTGACTCGCCACCGAAGAGAGGGAGGGCCGCATTGGGCCCCCACCTCCCAACAATGGTCGAGACCGCGTTAGCGGCAGAGCAACGCGGTGCCACTTCCGTTG